>CAYWHT010000023.1:0-3705 GCA_964458135.1 uncultured Saprospiraceae bacterium
GATTCGTTATACGAAATTTATTTTCTTATCGGCGAGCCTTATGTAATGGTAAGCACTTACGCGCAGTTGTTTAAAATTGGGATTATTTTGGGATTGGTGCAAATCGAGGGAGCGCGTTTTGCTTTTCTGGGAAAAAATGCTCATTTTAGAGAAAATTGTTTCACTACCCACTGTTTTTTGTCATTTTTTAATGACAATACGGAATTCCAATAAATAATCCTCGAGAACGAAACGGCCGCTACGCCTTCCTTTTCTGTTCGCAAGCCGTCGGCAAGGGATGTTAGCCTGGAATTTGCTGCTTCTTGCCAAGAGCTTGTTGGGAGCTTACTCTGTGGAATAGTCGCTCTGCGAATTCCACAGGGTTTACGCTTTGGCCTGCAAATAACCATCTATGGAACCTCCCTTCACCCTTTTTTCGCACCACAGCGCTTCTACGGGAGCCCCAGAATCTCTAAAGACCCCGTTGGCATGAAAAAACACCGAGAACAGCTTTACCCTAAGACCCGCCAAGAAATTGCTCACGATATGGGCATTTCTTACAGTTCCCTTCGCCGCCGCATCCGGGACAAATGCCCGGACATACCCGTGCGAAAATTGTTAAGCCCTTCGGAAGCCAAGCAAGTCTACAAGTGTTTGGGGTACCCACTGCCGAAAGGGTTACGGAATTGGGGGCTGAACGCTCCTTCGTATAAATAATAGGTACTTCCCAACTGACATCGCCCGTCCTGACATTGGTTTTCACTTCTCATGCGAAAGTAGGCAGGAAGGGGGTGTTTGACCGGTTGGACGGGAGGTGATTTGAAAAGATTCGACCTCTCCGAGCCTGCTCAGTATTTGCTAAAAAAAAACAGGATAAATTTTAAAAGAGTGGGATTAAAACACCGGAGGGCTCCTTGCACCCCCCGGCCATAAAAAGACAACTTGAATCACTCGCTTTATCAAAAATCAATACTTCTTCTCGGCCAAAACAGATGCAGAATTGTTTATTTTGGGTATAACAGTAGTCGCAAACCCTCAATGTCTTTCCTATGTGCGGATTCCTCTATCAAAAAGTCGCCTGCCAGCTGGAGCAACTCATTGAAAACGAAGTGTTAAAAATCGGCGATAAGCTTCCTTCGGTGCGCATGCTGAGTCAGGAACACGGCATCAGTTTAATGACGGCTTATAAGGTTTATACGGTTCTGGAAGGGAAGGGGCTCATCGAAGCTTATCCAAAATCGGGTTATTACGTCAAGAACGGTCCGACCCGCTGTCCCGATATCTGTGAATCCTCCACTCCTCTGAGAGCCCCGGGGGAAGTTTCTATTTGCGAGATGATCCGGGAAGTATACCGGGACCTCAACGCGCCGCAGGTGCTCAACTTTGCGGTTTCGGCCCCTGACAAAGCTTTGTTGCCCCAGGCCAAGCTTAAAAACGCCATGTTGCACGCTTTGCGCAACCACCCCAGCAAGGGCCTGGATTACGAAGACGTCAACGGCAACGAGCAATTGCGCGAACAACTGGCTCGCCTGTCGTTCAATTGGGGTCGGGTCTTTCGCGCACAGGATGTCGTCATTACCAGCGGATGCATGGAAGCCCTGGTGCTCAGCCTGAAATCGGTCACCCAGCCCGGGGATACCATCGCCATCGAGCATCCCACCTACTTTGGCGTGATTCAGACCATCAAAAATCTGGGCTTGAAGGTCATCGAGTTGCCTACCGACCCAAAAAACGGCCCCGATATCAACCGCCTTAAGGAATTAATGGAGCAGGGAGAGATTCAGACGGCTCTGTTGGTGTCCAACTTCAATAATCCGCTCGGGAGCGTTATTCCCGATGTGGACAAGGCGACCATCGCCGAAATGGCGGCCAAATATGAAATTCCCATCATCGAAGATGATATCTACGGCGATCTGTATTTCGATGCCCACCGGCCGCGCACCATCAAATCTTACGACCGGGAGGACTGGGTGCTCTACTGCAGTTCCCTTTCCAAGTCGGTAGCTCCCGGGTACCGTGTGGGCTGGACGATTCCAGGTAGCCGTTTCATTGGAAAAGTGACCCAACAGAAGATGTTGCATTCTATTTCCACGAATAGCCTCGCGCAGTACGCCTTGCAGCATTTCCTGCACTATGGCCGCTACGAATTGCACTTACGACGGCTTCGCCGGGCGTTGCACGGCAATATGCTCAAAACCCTCAACGCGCTGCGGGAGTACTTTCCCGAAGGCACCCGCGCCAGCCGCCCCCGCGGTGGTTTCGTGCTGTGGCTGCAACTACCCGGCCGGGTCGACGCCTTCCAGTTGCACCGCCGTGCGTTGCAGGAAAATATCGGTATCGCTCCCGGACAGATCTTTACCGCCCGGGGCAACTTCTCCAATTACATCCGCCTGAGTTACGGTAAAGTATGGGGGGGCGAAGTAGAAACCGCCCTCCGGCGATTGGGGCAGATGGCCCAGGAGGAGATGCTACTATGGAATCTTGAGTAGGAAATGCGGTAGCCAGCTGTTAAGAGCTCACCATCAATTCCACCCCGTGCACCACCGCCAGCACAAAAAATAAGCCGCTGAGAAAAAAATTGATATAGTGGGTGGCGTCCTCCAGCCGGTGAGCAAGCTGACGGCCGAACCAGGCGTAGCTGGTCAGCAAGGTGAGCGCGCCGAGCGCCGCGCCGGTAATGAAAACCCAGGAAAAGGCAGGAGTGAGCGACAGATACCCCTCCGCCCGCATATAGGTGCTAAAGGCGAAAAAGTAGGGCACCGTAAGCACGTTCATGAAGGCAGTGCCGACGCCCGCCAGCCAATTTTGTCCGCGCACCTCCCGGCGCTTTGGCGCTTTTCGGTTCAGAGCGAGGTAAAGAAAAGTCAGACTAAGGGTTAGCAAAACCGAAATGGCGATCCACTTCAGAGAATGAAACACTTCGGGATGGTTGGCAAAGTAGCCGGAAAAGGTCACCGCTACGAAAGCCTGTAAAAAGATGATGGAGGCGGCGCCCAGATTAAACTGAATGGCGGAAGACCAACCTCTTTTGATACATACGCTGGTGGCGGTCATATTGATGAGCCCGGGGATGGCGATGCCGATTCCCGACATGGTAAAACCTAGGATAAGATGACTGAGGATTTGCATAAACCTGAAAATAAGGCTTCTGGATATTGGAAGCAAGAAGTTGAACCGGAATATAGTTCGAAATCAGTCTAAGAAATGCCCCAATTGGTCCTAAAAATTCAATTTAGCCAATGGATCACATCATTTTCTGGTGGAGCTGACGTTTAAAAAGTCTAAAGATTAAACAATCACCCGATGATGGATTCCAGTAAAACCACGCAAAGCCGATCCGGCGGTAATCCGGTCAAACGATTGCTCATCCAGTGTTCCGGCGCCGACCGTTCGTTGCTCCGGGAGGCGCAGATCGATGAAAACAAATACGCCGGTATTGGCGGCACCGTACTCTTCACCGGAATCTTGGCCTTCTTTTCCGCCGGCTACGCCATTTACACCGTATTCGATAGTTACTTTTTCGCCATCTTATTCGGTGTGATCTGGGGCTTGATGATTTTTAACCTGGACCGCTTCATCGTGTCCAGCATGAAAAGCCGGGGTTCTTTTTTTCGCGATTTTTTTACGGCCCTGCCGCGCTTGGTTTTGGCTATTTTATTGGCCCTGGTAATTTCCAAACCGCTGGAGCTGAAAATCTTTGAAAAAGAGATCAACGCCGAATTGGCC
>CAYWHT010000023.1:3715-16046 GCA_964458135.1 uncultured Saprospiraceae bacterium
CAATGGCTCGGAGATGTGTTAAGAGACAGGAATTGGCCCTCATGGAGCAGGAAGTTTACAAAACCCAGGAGGCTAAAGTGCAGGAGCGTTACGAAGGACCGATGAAGCGTATGGAAACAGAAATTGCGGGCCTTCAGGAGGAAATCGACGAAAAAGCCGCCCAGCGCGACTCGCTGGCGCTCATGGCCTTACAGGAAGCCGACGGCACCGGCGGATCGGGGGTAAAGAACCTGGGACCCATCTACCGGGCTAAAAAAGCCGATGCCGATCAGGCACAGGCCGAGCTCGAGGCTACCCGGGAGCGCCTGCAACCCGTGATCGCCAAAAAACGCAACCGCCTCCGCGAACTCGACAGCCTGGCCAACGCCGATATCGCCGCCATCGACCGTAAAGGCTACGACGGCATGGCCGCCCGCATGGAAGCCCTCCACCGCTTAGGTGAGGATAGCTCCGCCATCTACTGGGCCAATATTTTTATCATCTTGCTTTTTATCGCTATCGAAACGGCGCCCATATTTGTCAAACTCATTTCCCGCCGCAGCCCTTACGACTTCCTGCTTTACAAGGCGGAGAAAGACTATGAAATCGCCAGCCTGGAAAAGGTGGCCTTACTCAACAACGCTTCCAAAAACAAAGTCCATTTCGAAACCGAAACGGCTACTTATCGCACCAAAAAGGAGGTCGAAGCGGAAAAGGCGCTCACCGATACCTATCTGAAGCGGAAGCGGGCGGCTTTGGAGGAGCAGGACTTGGATTGGGAGACGCCGTTTGTGAAGGGCCGGATAGGGGAATAATGCCGGTAGGCGCGCGCAGCCGCCCCTACCAACATCACTTGCCTTCCACGATCTCCCGCACCAAATAAACATACACCGGAAAATGATCGCTATACCCGCCCAGGTACCGGTCTCCCGCGTAAGTGCGGAAAGGATAACCCTTATAAGGACCGGTTTGCTGGACGAGCTTTTTGGGATTATGAATGCCGACTTGAAAATACCGGTAACCGCCGGTATCCGGACGCAGGAGGGCTTGGTTGACAATGATCTGGTCAAACAGGCTCCAGGCGTCGCGCCAGGCAACGGTGCCAAAGCCTTTTTTGTAGAGATCGTACATGGGGTTGTAGCAACCGCAACGCCCTACCTGATCCGGACGGCGCTTGGCGTCGAGGATTTTCCTGACGCTCGTACTGGAGGGATCGTCATTGAGATCCCCCAGGAGGATTACCCTGGCCTGGGGATCGTTGCGGCACAAGGAATCCATCAACATTTTACATTTCCGGGCGCCTAAGGCCCGGTATTTTTCGGTGGCTGACTCCCCGCCGCTGCGGGAAGGCCAGTGGTTGACGAGTACGTGCAGGCGGTCGCCCCGGAAATTGCCGGAAACGAGCAAAATATCCCGCGTGGGCCGGTCGGCGCCGTATTCCCGAATAGGAACGGGCACGGCCCGGCTGGCAGTGGGTTCAAAATATTTGGGTTGGTATAACAAAGCCACATCGATACCCCGCTGATCGGGAGAGTCGTAATGAACAATTCGGTAATCCCGATCCCGCAACCGGGGGTGGCCGACAAAATCCTCTAATACTTGCCGGTTTTCCACTTCGGCTACTCCCAGAATGGCCAAGCCGTCAGGAGTGCGTTCCCGTCCTACCTCGGCTACGGTGCCGGCAAGCCGATCCAGCTTTTCCCTATAAATCCTGGTGTTGTATAGCTTATCACCGGAAGGTGTAAATTCTTCGTCTCGCACGTCCGGCGTATCTAAGGTGTCAAAGAGGTTTTCAAAATTATAAAACCCGATCGCCGCGATCTCGTACTGTCCTCCCGCCTGGCCTTTGACCTGAAAAAAGAGAAAAAGCAGGATGCCCAAAATGGTCAGGGGTTTCATATGGTCAACTCGTTTCAAGTAATGAGAAATTTTTAGCCTTTCAAGCTAGTACACTGTGTAATAAGTAATTTTGCGCTTTGGCAGTGTCTTTTGGCGAAAGGCTGCGTTGCTCATCAGTCTCGTAGCTACGGCTATGCTCCTTCTTCGCGCCTTGCCTTTCGCCAAAATACCCCTCCCAAAACATCAAAGAACTTATTACACAGTGTACTAGGAGCCTCCGGTTACCCCGAATTCCATACCCCGAATCCACCCTAACGCAACTTTAACAATTGCCCCAACTCTTAACAGAATTTTAACGAGTGTCCTGGGCATTCTTCCTGCCGAAAAGCTCCTATAGACGGAGCGAATACGCATTGTCCTGTCAATCTAATATCTCTCATATATGCTTTTTAAAACCTCATCTTGGCCAAAGATTGCCCTTGCGGGGCTGTTTTTGCTCAGCAGCCTGGCGCTGACCGCCCAGGTTACCGTAACGGGAAAAATCATCGACGCACAGAGCGGAGAGCCCTTATCCGGCGTGGCGGTATCCTTTACCGACGCCAGTACTTCTTCCGATGAAGAAGGGCGTTTCCGACTGCGCATTTTTCAGGAAACGAGCAGTGCTACCCTGACTTTTGCCCAACCCGGCTATCGCACCCTCGAGCGGTCGGTGCGCCTGGGGCGAGGGTTTTACGTCAACCTCGGTCGCGTACAGTTAATGCCGCAGGAAAGCAATGCCGGTCTCAATCCGGAAGATGTGGTGCCGATCGTGGAGCTTTCCGAAGCGGAATTTGACGGCAGTGATATCCAGGTGGTATCGGGTTTATTAAACGCTTCCCGCGATGTGTTTGCGGCCTCCGCCGGATTCACCTTCGGCCCCGCCCGTTTTAACCGGATGGGCTACGATCAACGCTACAGCACTATCTTCCTCAATGGCATGCCGATGAATGACCTGGGCTCCGGCCGGGCGTTCTGGAGCCATTGGGGCGGATTGAACGACGTGTTTCGCAATCGCCTCTCCACGGTGGGCTTGTCGGTCGCGCCCGCCACATTCGGACAGGTAGGCGGCACGCTGAGTTTCGACACCCGGGCTTCGCAGCAGCGCAAGCAACTGCGCGTGTCCTACGCTTCGTCCAACCGCACCTACAACAACCGTGTCATGGCCACCTATTCCACCGGTATGTTACCCAGCGGATGGGCCTTTACCGTATCCGGCTCCCGCCGCTGGGCGGAGGAAGGGTTTGTGCCGGGCACCTATTACGACGGCTACGCTTACTTTCTTTCGGTAGATCGCCAACTGGGCAAGAAACACACCCTCAATTTTACGGGCTTTGGTTCTCCGGTGGAGCGGGGTAGGGGAGGCGTCTCCACCCAGGAGATGAACGATCTGGCGGGCACCAATTTTTACAATCCCAACTGGGGATTCCAGGATGGCGAAAAGCGCAACGCCCGCGTACTCGATGCGCACCAACCCTTTCTCATTCTGCGGCACGATTGGGAATTCTCCGAAAATACCCGCCTGACCACCTCGGCGGGTTACCAGTTTGGCTATTTCGGCACGACGGCGCTTGACTGGTACGACGCGCCCGACCCGCGCCCCGATTACTACCGCCGATTGCCCAGCTTTATCGACAACGAGCAATCCGGCGCCGTAGCGCAGCGATTGCAACAGGAACAAGCCCTCCGCCAGATCGACTGGAATGCTCTATACGAGATCAACCGGCACAACTTCGCCACGATTGAAGACGCCAACGGCATCCCGGGCAATACCGTTACCGGCCTGCGCGCGCAGTACATCGTAGAAGACCGCCACTTCGACACCCGGCGTATGACTTTTAACACGAACCTGGAGCACATTTTCAACCCCAATGTGACCTTGCGCGGTGGTTTGACCTATCAGGATCAGGAGGTGGAAAATTATAAGGAAGTAGAAGATTTACTGGGCGCGGATTTCTATCTGGATATCGACAAATTTGCCGAGTTCGATTCCATTAATAATCCCGCCTTTTTCCAGAATAATGTGGATGTACCCAACCGTGTGGTGGAGGAAGGCGATCGCTTCGGTTACGATTTTGACATCCGGACGCGCCAGGGAGAAGGCTGGTTACAGGGCGAATTTAGCACCGCTCTGGCCGATTTTTTCCTCGCCGGCCGGATCGGACGCACCGAATACTGGCGGGAAGGTCACATGCGCAACGGGATATTTCCGGAAAACTCGTTGGGTGCTTCCGAAAAGAAATCCTTTACCACCTTCGGCGGTAAGGCGGGAACCACCGTCAAAATCGACGGTCGGAACTACCTGCAGCTACAGGGTACGTACCAGACGATCGCCCCCCTGGCGCGGGTCGCTTTCGTATCTCCGCGTACGCGCAACCTATTCGTCAACGGCTTGACGGAGGAAAAGGTGTACGGCGCCGAGGCGGCCTACCTGTTGCGCTCGCCCGCCGTAAAAGCTCGGGTCACGGGCTATTATACCCGCTTTGACGACCGGGTTTTCAACCGCACTTTTTATCTGGATAACGCCCTCATTACCGGGGGGGACAACGGGCTGGTCAATTATATCATGACCGGAGTGGATACCCGCCACCTGGGCGTGGAAGCCGCCGCTTCGGTAAAACTCAACCCCAGCTGGCGCGTAAGCGCCGCGGCCTCGGTGGGGGAGTACGTGTACGTGAGCCGTCCGGAAGTGGAAATTGTCTTTGACAACAACGCCATGGAATCCCAAAAACAGACGGTTTTCATCAAGAATTTTCACGTACCGAACACCCCCCAGCAGGCCTATAGCTTCCGGCTCAATTACAGTTCCCCCAACTATTGGTTCGCCAACCTGACGGTCAATTACCTGGACGATATGTGGATCGATTTTAATCCCGATCGTCGTACCCGGCCCGCGATATCTTTTGTCGAAAACCCGCAGTACGCCCCACAGATCGTCGACCCGGAGTCGGAACTTTTTGACGAAATCGTCCGGCAGGAAAAACTGGACCCCATCTACACCCTCGACTTCTTTGGAGGCAAATCCTGGAAAATCGGCGATATCTACCTGTATCTGAACCTCGGCGTCAACAACATCCTCGATGACCGCGATCTGCGCACCGGGGGATTCGAACAGTACCGCTTCGACTACGAGACTAAAGACGTTTCCACCTTTCCAAACCGCTATTTCTACGGTTTTGGCCGGACTTATTTCGCCAGTCTGGCTTTCCGCATTTAACCAATTCTAAAAAATCATAACTACCATAGCCATATGACATCCAAAATCAAAATGATTCTTCCCGATACCGGCAAGTTGCTAGTTGCTGTATTTTGCGGTAGTCTCTTACTGCTGACCAGCTGTCTGGATAACGATTTCGACGAAGCGCTGGCGCCGGATTTACCGGGGGTGAATTCGAACACGACCATTGCCGAGTTAAAATCCCGGCATACCATCGGCGCCGATGATCAACTCATCGAAGAAGATATCATCATCGGCGGCGTAGTGGTGGCCAATGACCGTTCCGGTAATTTCTTTAAGAATATCGTAATACAGGACGGCACCGGTGGCATCACGGTCCGGTTAAATTCGGTCGGGCTATACAATACCTACCCCGTCGGTCGCCAGGTATCCGTGCGTTGCCAGGGCCTCTATCTCGGAGATTATAACGGATTAATGCAACTTAACGGCAGCTCCGGCGAGGAAATCGAAGAACTACTCATCGAGGAGCACTTATTCGTGGGCGAACGCAATCAACCCATTGACACTTCATTCGTAACGATCGATGCCTTGAACGAAAACCTGGTGAATAGGCTGGTACACCTGGACAACGTCCAATTCACCCGCGCCGATAGCGAGCAACCCTACGCCGACGCAGCCAATCGCCAGTCCCTGAACCGCACCATTGAAGATTGCAATGGCAATAGCGTCATCATCCGCTCCAGCGGATACGCCGACTTTGCCTCCAAACCAACGCCCGCCGGCAACGGCAGCGTCACCGCCATCCTTTCGGTATTCGGCGATACGAAGCAACTAATCATCCGGGAACTGGAGGACGTGCAAATGATGGGCGGGCGTTGCGGCACCGCCGGCGATACGGTGGCTGTAAATTCCAATATCCAGTCCTTGAAAGCCAGGCATACCATCGGCGCCGATGACCAAAAAATCGATGAAGAGGTAGTAATCAGCGGAGTGGTCATCGCCGACGACCGCTCGGGCAATTTTTTCAAGCAGATCGTTATTCAGGACGAAACGGCAGGTATAGTGGTGCGCATGGATGCGGAGGACCTGTATCGGGAGTTTCCGGTCGGCCAGAAAGTTAAGATCAACTGTCAAGACTTGTACGTCGGAGACTACAACGGTCTGATGCAACTGAACGGCAGCCCCGGGCAATCTTTGTCGGCGAGTCAGGTCAGCCGGCACGTTTTTCCCGGAGCAGGAACCCAAACCATCGAGCCCCAACTAGTCACCGTCGATCAGCTCGGGGAGGAGCACCTCAGCACCCTCATCCGGCTGGAAGGGGTGCAATTCGCTTCCGCGGATGCGGGTGAAACCTACGCCAATGCCGAAGAACGGCTGTCGCTCAACCGCACGATTCAGGACTGCGCCGGTAACGAGCTCCTCCTGCGCAGTAGCGGCTATGCCGACTTTGCCGGTGATTTAACGCCCGAGGGCAACGGTAGCCTCGTCGCCGTGTATTCCGTTTTTCGGGACGACCAGCAACTGCACCTTCGCGACCTCAATGATGTGAATATGACCGCCGAGCGTTGCGTAAGCGGGGTTACGGGAAGCGAAATGCCGGTTAGTCTCGCCGAGTTGCGATCCTTATTCCAAAGCGGCGCCGATCAAGTGCCGGCCGACCGGAAGATCAGCGGCATCGTCATTTCCGATAAGGACCACGGCAACATTTCCGAACGCAACCTGGTGTTGCAGGACGAAAGCGGGGGCATGGCGCTGCGCTTTTCCGACGCCCACCGCTTTGCTTTGGGTGAAGCTATAGAGGTGATCGTTTCGGGAAGGGAGCTTTCGGAATACAACGGATTGTTGCAAATCAATGATATCGACCCGGCGCGCGCCACTTCCCGGGCTGCGGGTGAGTTGCCCGAGCCGCGCGGGGCAACCGTAGCGGAAGTGTTGAGTAACCTGGAATCCTGGGAATCTACCCTGGTTGCCCTGGAAGGCGTCACGCTCAGTGGTAATGCCGTATACGAGGGCAACCTGAGTGTGAGCGACGCTACCGGCTCCATAGCCCTGTATACCCGCGGGGACGCCGGCTTTGCGAGCGAACCCGTTCCCACCGGCGCCGTCGATCTCGTCGCTATCGTCTCCCAGTTCAACGATCCCCAATTGGCCCTGCGTAATATTGAGGACGTTAGCGGTGGAGGGGCCGGACAAAACCCGTTCTTACTCAACGAGTCGTTCAGCAACCAAACCGATGATCAGGATGTGGCGATGGAAGGCTGGGTGAATAGGGCTCTGGAAGGTACCCGGCGCTGGCAAGCCAAAGAATTTCAGGGCAATGTGTACGTGCAGGCAACGGCCTATCAGGACGAAAACCCCGCCATGGAAGCCTGGTTGATCACCCCGGCTATCGACCTGAACGAGGCTTCCACCCTCACCTTTGACAGTTTTCAGGCCTTCTACCAACACGACGGCCTGACGGTCTGGATTGCTACCGACTTCAAGGGCGAAGACCCGAAAGCCGCCAACTGGACCCAATTGGATTGTAAACTGGCGGGTAGCGGGCAGGAAAACTATACCTGGGTGTCCTCGGGAGATATCGATCTATCCGCCTTTAGCGGTACGGGCCACATTGCCTTCCGCTACGAAGGCGATAGCGCGCAGAACACCACCAGCTACGCGGTGGATAATGTGCGGGTCCAGTAACCGCAACGCGGAGCTCCGGCTCCGCAAGTAAACTGTAACGGGAGCTGGTATCAAAAGCCAAGCTCCCGCTACAAATTTTGGCAAAAGAGTATCCAATAGCGCGGATTAAGTTTTCTTCTAGCCCTCCTTAACGCACCTCATTGCTTAGGTAAATCATAACTGTGAAGCGGAGCTCCACCTTTACGGGATCCCCAAAATCTCCTTACATTCACCACGAGAACCAACAACGAGAATTAGCTATGCAATACCGCAATTTTCAAGGGGAAAAAATTGCCGAAGTCGGCCTGGGCACCTGGCAATTGGGCAATGACGTTTGGGGCGCCGTTGATGAGGCTACGGCGCAAGCCCTTTTGGAGACCTACGTAGAAAAGGGAGGCAATTTTTTGGATACGGCCGACGTCTACGGCGCCGGGGAAAGTGAACGCCGGATCGGCCAATTTCTGAAAAAGGTGGAACAGCCCGTCTACGTAGCCACAAAGCTGGGTCGACGCGGTGATGGCGGTCTGGGTTGGCCCCAGAATTTCACCCTCGACAACATGCGCCGGCAAGTAGAAGATTCTCGGAAGAACCTGGGGCAGGATCAACTATTTTTGGAGCAATTGCACTGTATCGATCCCGAAGCACTTCGTCGAGGCGAAGTATTTGACAACTTGCGCACGCTCCAAAGCGAAGGGTTAATTCGGCATTGGGGCGCCAGCGTGGAGACGGAGGAGGAGGCATTGCTTTGTTTGGAGCAAGAAGGCATTGCTTCTTTGCAGGTCATTTTTAATCTGTTTCGGCAACACTACGCCGATCGTTTATTCGAAAAGGCGCAGGAGCGCGGCGTGGCCCTGATCGTGCGGGTGCCGCTCGCCAGCGGTTTGTTGACGGGAAAGTTCTCGGCCGAAACCCATTTTGGGCCGAATGATCATCGCAGCTTTAACGCCAATGGCGAGCAATTCAATGTTGGGGAGACCTTTTCGGGTATTCCTTTTAGTCAAGGCGTAGAATTGGCGGGTAAAATTCAACACCATCTTGGTGGTGCGCAAATGGCGCAGCAGTCCTTAAGGTGGATACTGGATCATGCGGCCGTTACCGCGGTGATTCCCGGGGCTACCAAGGTGAGCCAGGTGGAGCGCAACGTTGCCGTTAGCGATATGCACGCCTTGCCCGGTAGCGTACACCGGGAGCTGCGCGCACTTTATGACCGGGAAATCCGGAAAGCTATTCGGGGAAAGGTGTAGTGGAATGCTGCTACCCTTTTACTAAACGATCAATGGGTTCATTAATAATCGGTTCAGCAGCATGGCTGGTCAAAGGATAGGTTGGTAACGGTATGGAATTATCGTAATTGTTGATAATTTAGCCGGAATATTTAACCAAAATCCAACCCATATGCGTATAAAAAACGCTCTTATCGCTTTCCTGTGCCTGGTATTCATCCAATCGCTGACGGCCCAGGAAGGTCGCTTTTTTGTTCCCCAGGAGTTTCAAAAAGCCTACGATGCGGGTACCCGCTCCATAGATGGTAAACCGGGACCCAACTACTGGACTAACACGGTGGCTTACGACATGGAAGTCACCATCGACCCGCAAACCCGCAGCATCGAGGGCAGTGGCACCGCTACTTATACCAACAATAGCCCCGATGACCTGAATACCCTGGTCGTACGCCTTTATTACGACGTCTACCGCAAAGCCAATCCCCGGGACAGCCGGGTTATCCCCGAAGACATTACGGATGGGGTAGCGTTGAGCAGTCTTGCCATCAATGGGGTCGAAATGGATATCGATAGCCGGAACGTGCGCCGCGTCGGCACCAACCTTTACATCAGCTTGCCCGAGTCGCTGGAATCCGGCGGAACGCTCACCATGAGCACGAGCTGGAAGCAGTATATCCCACTGACCAATCGCCGTACGGGAGTAGCCGACTCCACTTCCTTTTTCGTCGCCTACTGGTACCCCCAAATCGCGGTTTACGATGATGTGTTTGGCTGGGATACCGAGCAGTACGGTTTCCGTACCGAGTTTTACAACGAACTGGCGGATTTTGACGTGCGGATTAATGTGCCGAAAAGTTACACGGTTTGGGCTACCGGTAGGCTGACCAATCCGGAAGCCGTGTTGCAAAACGAAGTGCTTGGTCGCTACCGCGAAGCGCTCACCTCTACCGAGACCGTCAGTGTACTGAATGCGGATGATATGGAAGGTGGATTCGAACACGCCGGCGGTACCTGGCATTTTACGGCTTCCGAAGTACCGGATTTTGCTTTTGGGCTAAGCGATCACTACCTCTGGGATGCCGCCATCCAAAAAGTGGACGGCCGGGATGTGCTCATCGAAAGCGCTTTCCCGCTAGACGATGCGGGAAGCTACGCGGAACTGACCGAGCTGCAACGGAAAATTATGCAACACTTTTCGGAAGACATGCCGGGCATTCCCTATCCGTTCTCCAGCTTCACCACCTTTATCGGTCTGCAGGGCGGGGGCATGGAATTCCCGATGATGGCTTACAACGCCAGCGAAAGCAGGGGGTTGACCATGCACGAAATGTACCACATGTATTTTCCGATGTACGTGCAGACCAACGAACGCCTCTACGCCTGGATGGACGAAGGCTGGGCCGACTACATTACCACCTACGTGACGGTGCGGTATTTTGAAGAGAGCGATGAGCCGCTATTCGGTAATTACAAAAGCAGTATTCAGGGCATGATGGGGTCTTACGAGGATCTGCCCCTTATGGTTTCTTCCCAATATCTCGATGGGGGAAACTACGGCTACGCTTCCTATCCTTTGCCCGGTTTCTTGTATTCAGTATTGAATCACCACCTGGGTGATGAGGTCTTCAAAGAAGCTTATCAGGAGTACATCCGCCGCTGGGCGCAGAAGCACCCCACGCCTTACGACTTTTTCTATACCATGGAAGACGTGAGCGGGGAAGATCTTTCCTGGTTCTGGAAGCCCTGGTTTTTCGACCGGGGCTACGCCGATCTCAAGATTGAGGAAGTAAAGAAAAATAAGCTTATGCTACGCAATGCGGGCGCCCGGCCCGTTCCCTTGCAAGTGGATGTGGAATACGAAGACGGTTCCACGGAACGCATCATCGCATCGGCGGTCGTTTGGAAAGATGACTCGGAGCATACGGTGACCATCCCGAGGCATAAAGAAATGAAGGCGCTCTCGGTCAACCGCAACGTTGCGGATTACAACGAAAGGGATAATTTCTACCCAACGCTGGAGGAACGCATGGCCAGTTTCGATATACCGGGCGACATGGCGGGAACCTACCTGGTGTCCGGCTATAATGTGAATATGTACATTGAAGAGGTAGATGGCTTATTGGAAGTTAGGGTGCCGGCGACCGGTATGCGTTCGGTCATTCTGCCCAAAGGGGATGGCGGTAGCTTTATCAGTCTGGATGAGACGATGAAGCTGATCCCGCAAAAAGAGGGCGAATCCATCGAAGGAATGGAAATGGTGCTCGATCAGTTTGGTATTACGCTGACCGCGCAAAAGCAGGATTGATTTTGAATTTGGGATGTTGGATTGTGGATGCCAGTGAGCAATCCAACATCCCAGACTTCTACCGTTTCGTCCAGATTTCGTACATCGGCTCCCCTTTACTGCTTTTGCCGCTGTGGCGCCAATTCTCGCCCTGCACCTCGAACTGAAATTCCAGGCTGGCGCCGACCCGGCTGTCATCGCGGGAAAAGAATGCTATATTTTCGGTGTAAACCCCGTCTTTTGCGGTGTAAGCGCCACCACCCGTTCCGAAAAACTGGCCGGTAGCCGTGTTATAGGCAATCCACTGAAAGCGGGTTCCCGTGAGGAGTTTCATCGTTTTACGCGGACGGTCGGTATCCCTCTTCCGTATTTCGCCATTGCGTTTGCGGCCCGAGATGAGCCAGGCGCCGGTTAGCGGAGTGCTATCGTCATCTTCGAGGGCTTTCCAGGTTGCGGCTTCCCGGCCGGGCATGGTGATGATGAGATCGTTATCGGAACGGCCAATTGCCCATTGTTCCTGAGTGCCCACCGATGCACTATCCGCAGAATCAAATTCGTAGGTCAGGTTTAATGCGCCGGTCCGGAGCTCGAAGCTTCCCCCCTTGGTCCATTGGAAAGCGCCCGAGTCACTGTGGTAGGCCGTCCAGGAAAAGAAGCCGTCGCTGAACAGCAATACCTGGGTTACCGGGCCTTCGGGAGAGGCGACTTCCCGCAGGTAGGCGCCCGACAAATCAGTAGCGGCGATCCCGTACTTCGGAACCGACGCTACCGTTATACTTAGAGCAAAAATTATAAGTGACCGAAAAAAGGTGTTTAAAGGAATCATGGCAGCTTTTTATTTTAAAATTAAGGAATTCCCATTAAAAGCTGCCCTGTTCTCATTTTACTCGAGCTCGGATTTAAGTACGGTACCCTCCTTGATCCGCATTTCGATTTTTTCCACACAATCAAAGTCCTCTGTCGGGTCGCATTCCAGGGCCATAAAGCTTGCTTCGTAGCCGGGCTGTACCTTGCCGATGGCGCGATTGGGGAAGATGCTGACCGGAGCGGTTTCCACCCAAAGGCGCAACAATTGGGCGCAAACCAAATTGTCGCAACAGCAAGAATGATTGCAATTGGCTTAACCGT
>CAYWHT010000024.1:0-15987 GCA_964458135.1 uncultured Saprospiraceae bacterium
GATAAAAAGAGGCCGGCAACGGTTCAGGTGCGTTTTCATCGCGTTATGATTTTAGGTTGAGCAAAACATCACCCGTTGATGCCGGATAGGGGAGAGGAGGTTACCCTGGAAATGCGTTTTTTTAGTTTACCTGGCGGCAATTTGGCGCCACAGCAATCCACCTGCCAGCAGACAGGCGCCCAAAGCCGCCAGCGCCGTCCAGTAGCCGTCTCGGCCGGTGGTCACCGGCGCCGTATCACCGATAGGGATGAAGCCGGCCCAGAAGAAGGGCGAGCGGGCGGGGCCTTCGTGTTCGTCGAGGTAATCAAGTTTGGCCTGGCGCAGTGCTTTGTGCTTGGGTAATCCTTCTTTGAGGTAGGTGTAGAAGCTGGTCATGAGGTCCCGGGTGTGTTGGTCGCTGACGTTCCACAGGGAAGTGACGATGCTTTTGGCGCCGGCGTAGCTGAAGCCGCGCGCCAGGGAGATGAGGCCTTCGCCCCGTTGTAGTTCGCCGATGCCGGTTTCGCAGGCGGAAAGCACCACCAGGTCGGCATTGAGTTGGAGGTTATAGAGTTCGCTATTGTAAAGCCATTCGTTTTCGAGGCTGTCGTCCAGGGTTTGGAAGGCGAGGAAGGAGTAGTCGCCGGCCCGGTCGTTAACCTTGCTGTGAGTGGCCAGGTGCAGTATGCGGTAGTCGCCGGCCTGTTGCCGGAAGGTCGCTTCCGTTGCATCGGTTCCGCAGAGCACTTGCCCGCCGAAGATAGCGACTACGGCTTCTGCTTCGGCGCGGTTGTAGCGCAGGGGGCTCAGTCGATTGCGTTGCAGGCCGGGATCGATGAAGCGGGTGGCGAGCAGGTTGCTGTCGGCGGCCTCCTTCTCATCGAAAGCGGGGGCGAAGGCGATGAGGTCTTTACCGGCGGGCTGCCGGTGTTGCCTGTACTGCATCTCGTGTTGCAGGGTAGCCGAGTAGGCATAGCTGATGAGGTATTTGCGCAGCAGGTAGTTGTAGCGGTAGAAGCCGTCGTCTTCGGCGGCGGGCCGGGTGAGCAGGGCTTCAAAGGGCAGGTAGCCGAGCGGACCGTCGGGCACGAGCAGCACTTCCGCATTTTCGGGCAGCAGTGTATCGACCGGGGCGAATAGTTTTTGATAGAGCTGATGTGCGCGCTGGGCGTATAGCGCCTGACCGGTCGGCTTTGACAGAGAATCGCAGGCGGTTTCTGTCAGGTAGCCGGCGAAAAGCCCGCAGCGAAATTCGTTCACCCACTGCTCCAGGGGAAAATCCAGGACGATCTCATGGATGTGGAAAGTGTCGGGTAATACGATGAAAGCGTAGATGGCGCTGTCGCCTGCGAAGTACTCGACGAGTGCCTGCTTGTTTTTTTTTAGGAGTTCTTTCTGCACACCGGCCATGTCAATGACCTGAGGGGCGTAGCGAAGGCGATAGTAATCGGGAAATTGGGTTTTGAAAGTTTTCAACAGCGCTTCGCGTTCGCGGCGCAGATCGAAGATTTTTTCATTGTAGAAATTGAGCAGGGAGTCGTCCGGTGTTTCCGTCTCCTGTTTTTCAATAAAGGCTTTTTTTTCGTAGTAGGCGATATCGACATTCAGGCCGTGTTCTTTTTCCCGCAGTGAACCGGGAATGCCGAAACTTGCGGAGTAGGCAGCGGATTGAATTTTCTCGGCCAGTTGCCGGCTTTTCGTTTTTTCCGCCAGTCGGAAGGTTTCGGGCAGCTCTTCGGGCCGTTTACGGACCAGCAGGTTGGCGATGGCGCCTTCGTAGACCGGAAAAGCGCCGGCGGCGTGCACGCGCCGGGTGTCGGCGCCGCTGTATTCCCGCTGAAGGTAATCTTCCAGGGCGAGCATAACGCGATAGTGCCGGTGCAGCGAATCGAGATAGTCACTCCGGGAGGTATGCTCAAAAAGGTGCTGATAAAGGCGTTCCCGGGCAGATAGAAGTTTGGAAAGCGTCGGCAGGTGGATGACCTGATCGAAGGCGTAGGGACTGGTGTGCTGATAATTAAGGATCGCGGCTGCTTCGTCAAGATACCGGTAGGCTGCACTGAAATTCGATTGCTCGGTATAAATTAGGCTCACATCCAGTAGGTTGTCGGCTACCAAATAATGACCGGCTCCGTAGTGCCGTTTTTGAATGTTCAAAGCTCTGTCGAGATAGTCTAAAGCGCGTTCGTGGTCGTGGAGTTCCTGATAAACCAGGGCCATATTAGCGTAGGGCAGGTGAAGGGAATGGTAATTTTCTCCAGAAAAGTTGATAAAAATATCCCGGGCCTGCCGGAAGCTTTGCAAAGCCGGTTCATATTTTTTTTCATGCAAATAGGCAGTTCCCAGGTTATTGTGAGACATGGCCGTCTCCGGAAGGGGTTCTCCCGGTGTGGCATTATAAATGTCAATGGCTTTCAGATAATAGGAGGCCGCCTCCCTGTATTTTGACATGCCGAGAAAAGCATTCCCCATACTGTGGTAGGCCTCGGCAATACGGGGATTATATTTGCCGACCTGCTTTAAGGCTAACGCCAGGGATTTCCGGTAATAGGTAAGCGCCTGGTGGAAGGCTTCCCGTTCCAGGTGAATGTTTCCAATATTATTATAGGCTCTGGCTATTGCGTGATAGTCTTCACCGAATAACTCGGAATATATTTCAATCGATTTGCCGTAGTCGGCAAGAGCGTTGTCATAGTCTGCTTTTAACTCGCAGGCGACTGCAATACTATGATAAAGGTTGGCGGTGTAGAGATGATTTTGTCCGATCGTTCGCAGGTAAACAGGCAGGGCATTTTGGAAGCATTCTTCCGCTTTGTCGTAGAAACCGTAATTGAGATAGAAGTTGCCGATTAAGTGACGGGTTACAGCCGTGCTTCTTTGTTTTTCCCCAAAGACGCTGATTTTTATTTCCAGCGCCTTTTGATAAAGCCGTTCCGCCTGTTGAAAATTGCCTTTATTACTATGCAGGACGCCCATATTGCTGTATACTTTGGCCACGAATTCACTGTTCTCACCAAATTGAGTGATTCCTTTTTCCAGGGCGTTACGGTAATGGAACAAGGCTTTATCGTCTTTATTCAAGCGTGAATATACATTGCCCAGTCCCATATGTATGCTTCGCAAGCGGGTGTTTTCCCGGCCAAAAAGCGCTGTTTGAATATGGAGTGATTTTTCGAAGTAGTTCAAGGCGGGCTGATAGGCTTCTTTCATGGCGCTGACGGTCCCTAGAATTCTGAGTGCATTGGCGGATGCGGCGCTCCTTTCTCCTGTGGCGCCGTTGCAGATATCCAGGGCCTTACGGGCGGAGTTGGCTGCTTGTTGTAACTGGCCTGATTCCAGGAAAATATCGCCCTCAACTGTGTATGCTTTTGCGATCAAGGTATCCGGGACGCCCACTGTATTGCGATAGATATCCAAAGCTTGTTGCGCTTTTACCAAGGCTTTTTGGTACTGGGTTGAATCCAGATGGTTTCCGGCAATCTGCAGCAGCACCCGCGCCAGTGCGGTGTCTGCCCTGTCACCGGCAGCCTCCGGCGAGGAAAGGTTTTTATGTTCCGGACCAATGCTGTCAGACGCGGTAACATTTTGGGTTTCGGGCGTCTTGCCGGAAGGTGTCGGTTGACAGGCGGTGTTTATCAGCAAAAAAAGTATTCCGCCGAGGAGGGCCGTTTTGTATAGCATATGGGCGCAGCGTTTTTGGGCGTCCGGTCAGGAGGTTCAACCGTGTCAAAGGGTTATAGTCTGACAACTCAGGATTTGTGAAAATATGACGCCGCTATTTTTTCGGCTGGCAAGGCGGAAAACGTAGGCATAGCCTAAGTTCTGTCGAGGCTTTCCAACGCAGCAAGGCGGAAAAAGAGCAAGTCAGAATTCACAAATTTTGGGTTGTCAGACTATATATCAAAATTACTGATTTGGCGCGATACGGCACTACTAAGTAATTGACAGTTTTTCGGGAGGCTATTTTGGCGGTAAACGAGGCGCAAGGCGGAAAGATAGCCAAAGCTACCTTACCAACGAGCAACGAAGTATACCGCCAAAAGAGGCCGCGAAAATTGTCAAGTACTTAGTGCTGTAACTGGTTTAACACTTCCCGTGCTTCTTCCCGTTGCGGATGGTTTCTTTTGCTGATCCTTTGCAGTAGGGATAAGGCTTCCTCCCGCCGTTCTTTGACCAGCAGGAGGGACAAGGCGCGTTTCCAGTCGGCGTCTTCGGCGTAGTTGCCGCTTCGGACCTCGGCGAAGGAGCCGGCGGCTTCAGCGGGCTGTTTCAATTGCAGTTGCAACAGTCCGCGATGGTAGAAGTAAACGTCCGGATTTTCTTCCATGAACTCCGGATGGGAGGAGCGCAGATTTTCCAGTAGGGAGAGGGCTTCTGCGAAATTGCCGGTCCGGTAAGCTTCGTTGAGGGCGGACCAGTTTTGGCGTAGTTGTTTAGGAGAGGCGCCGCCGGCTGCATCACCGGATCGCAATTGAACCGTTCCCGGCAATTCAGCCGGCAGGTCGATGTAATCGGCGTAAATTTGGGCGGGCGCCGGGGTGGGTTTGTTCAGCAGGCGTTTGCCCAACCAAAGCATTAACAAAAGAAGGATTAGCGTCAGCAGGATAAACAGCCGTCTCCGGGGCTGAGAAGCGCTCGGGTCTTTGCGCATGGCCCGGCTCAGCGCGGTTTCGAACTCCGCCACATCGGTTTCCCGTGCGGCTTCCGACAGTTCCCGGTGCAGCGCGACTTCTTTTCGCAGCTGCGGGTTTCCGTCCAGCTTTCCTTCAAAGGCCTTCCGTTCGGGCGGCGACAATTCACCGGCGAGATACCGTTCGATGCGTTCGTATTTTTCTGTTTCGTCCATTATCGTATCAATTCGTCGTAGCGACCGTCTTCGCGGATGATCCGGATGAGGTGCTTCTTACAATGGAATTTCCGTTTTTTGGCATATTCCGCACTGGCATAGCCCATTGCCCGAGCGATGTTTTCCATGCTTTCCCCGCCGAAGAACAGTTCCAGTACTTTCCAGCAATCACTGCCGAGTTCCGCCAGCTTTTCCCGAAAGAAGCGGTATCGCTCGGTTCTTTCCAGGAGGGGCGCCACATCATCTTCAGTCCATTGCATCAGAGACGCTTCCGCTGTTGATGACTTCTTATTTCTGCGCGTTCGTTTTTTCAACCACACCTTTTTAGCGATGCCGAAAAAGTAGGTCGATAAGCGACTGCTCAAATGCAGCTTACGGGCTTTGATCTTTCGGAAGAGCACCACCATGGCGTCCTGGAATACATCATCGGCATCCTGAGCATTTCCACCCGAAGCCTGTACTAGTTTGGCAATACCTGGATGCCAGTCCCGGTACAATTGCTGCAGAACTTTGGAATCGCTCCGGTAGATGGCTTCCAGATAGCGTTCATCTTCGGGATCGAGGGTTTTCCATCGCATGGCGCGTATCTGTCCGGTTTGTAAACTAGTGCTTCGGAATTCTTACTGATTGAAGTACCGATGGAGCGTTGAACCACTTTCATTTCAACATCCCCGCCACCCGCCGCAAGCTCTCTACATTGTGCGCCGGCGCAAACAGATCGATAAACGGCCAGGCGGCCTGCATGCCTTTCACCGCCGGTCGATAATCCGGGTTGCCGGCCATGGGGTTGAGCCAGATCACGCGATTACTCTTTTGTTGAATGCGGCGCATGCTGGCGGCCAATATTTCCGTATCGCCGGTATCCCAGCCGTCGCTCATGATGAGGACGGTAGTGTGGCGGTTGAGGAGGCGGGAAGCGTAATCTTCCACGAAGGTGTGCAGGGATGCTCCGATTTTGGTGCCCCCCGACCATCCGGGGACGTGCGTCGACAACTCCTCCAATGCCTTGCTGTAATCGCGCTGCTGCAGGCGGTGGGTTACGCGCTGCAGGGAGGTGCTGAAGACGAAGGTTTCGATTTTTTTGTAGGTACTTTGGAAAGCGTAGATGAATTGGATGAGGAACTGGCTATAGAGATCCATGGATTTGCTGACGTCGCAAATGAGCACGATCCGTTGCCGTTCGCGGCGGGGTTTTTCGAAGGCGAGGTCCAGGATTTCGCCGCCCCGGCGCAGGTTTTTGCGCAGGGTGCGCCGCAGGTCCATGCGCCCCGTGCGGCGGGCGTGCTCTTGCCGGCGGCTATAGCGGCGGGCCATCGAACGGGCGAGGCGTTGGATGAGGCGTAGGATTTCCCACAATTCCTCATCGCTGAAGGCGGAGAAATCTTTTTGCAGCTGCGATTCCCCGGCGCTGTAGGCCGCCGCTTCCATCTCATCTTCCGGTTGGCGTCCCTGCAGCCAATCTTTGATTTTTTGCACCTGGTCGGGCTGCGGGCGGGTTTTTTCCTTTTTTGAGGCTTCCTCTTCTTTATCCATCACTTTAGCATCGACGGCTTTTTCCAGTTCTTTCCAGTACTGTCGGTACAGCTCGTCAAATTGTTCCAACTGGCCGTAGGTGCGGGCCAGGATGCATTTCAGCGTCATTTGCAGGGTTTCGCGGCTGTGGAAGGGCTGCATTAACTCGATGGCGCGCAGGGCGTCGGCTTCTTCGTCGGGGCCGATGCGGAAGCCTTTCTCCCGCAGAAAGCGGCAAAAGGCGATGATGTTTTCGCTGAGGGTGGTTTTACGGGTGATAGGGGGGTTCGTGTTTGCTTCTGGCATAATGGAAAAAGCTTATGGTTTGGCGGCGCCCTCTTCTTGCACCCGTTAAGGGGGTAATAGAGCTACCGGTTGCCGGACAGCTCCACGTGCAAATGATCGTCGTGCCGCACGGCATGGCACCCATGATAACGAATTTTGGAATAACCCGCCAGTCCCCATCGTTGCCGGAGGTGAGGCTCCAGGAAGATCCGGGAGATGGCCGGTTGCCGGGCCAATAGGATTAACAAACGCCGGGTGGCTTGCCGATCCAGTTGCAATTTGGTGCTTCGCCCGGCGGGCGTTAGTTTTCCCAGGAGGCCGTATTGCCAGTAGCCCTGCCTGGCGCACTCTGCGGGCTGATTACCCTCTCCCGGTCGCGGGCCTTCGAAGTAGCCGTAGCCGAACCAGGAAGGGTGGCCCTCCAGTTGGCCGCCCTCTTTATCGTGGTAAACGAATGCTAAATCGACCTTGCGCCCGTCATCGTGGCTGAGGTGCGGCAATAGCGGAAAGCCATCCAAAAGAGGGAAATTGGCATCCAGGTATTGAATGTGCAGACCGGGATATTGCTCGCGCATTTCCTGTCCCAGGGCGATCAGGGTAGCCTTCATGGGCGGCCGCACATAATGGCGGTTGGCGAGGGGGTAAAACCAATTGTGGGGCGCCGCGGGCCGGTTTTCCGTCGCCAACCAGGGAAGCGGCACGCGCCCAAAAGGCTGGGCCAAAAGCGGGATCAATGCCAGATTAAACAACAAATAAAAGGGGAAGAACCCCAATGCCGCGACCACCCTTCCGGATTTTGGGAGTTTTTTTCTCATCCGGTTGCCAACCGGCAAATAGAGTAGATAGACGATCCCGCCGAGCTGGGTGATTAACGATAAGCTCAGGAAAATAAAAATATGGAGGAGTACGCGCATGGGAGCAAATGTTTATCTATTATCTGCCAACCCAAAATTTGGGAATGCAAACTTGCAGACGACGAGGAAGCACGGCCAAAGTGATCCAGCTATTCAGCCACACTGCAACAAAAGCATGGCTCAATCCATCTTCTGCTCCACCCCCACCTTGTCCAACAACTCCGACAACGACAACTGCGTCTCCCGAATATCCTGCCAATCCTTCAGCACAATGCCGAGGGTTGATTCCACGGTCTCCTGGTCGAGTTGATCGATGTGAAGGGTGGCGAGCGCCATCGCCCAATCGAGCGTTTCGGCCACGCCCGGCACCTTTTCGAGCCGCATCCGGCGCACTTCCCGCATAAAGTTACAAATCTGCCCGGCCAGGCGCTCATCGATGGCCGGTACTTTATTGCGCACAATTTGTACTTCCTTCTCGAGCGCAGGATAATCGATCCACAGATAGAGGCAGCGACGCCGCAAGGCTTCGGACAGTTCACGCACCCGGTTGCTGGTGACGATCACTTGCGGGATGTGGTGCGCTTTGACCGTGCCGATTTCGGGAATGCTGATCTGCCAATCGGACAACACTTCGAGCAGGAAGCTTTCGAACTCCTCATCGGCCCGGTCGATTTCGTCAATGAGGAGCACGGGCGTTTGATGATGAGTGATGGCTTGCAGCAGCGGTCGCTTGAGCAAGAATTTTTCGCTAAAGATGGTTTTTTCCATCTCTTCCAGCGACTTATGGCGTCCCTCTTCCATTTTCAGGTGCAGCAGTTGCTGTTGGTAGTTCCATTCGTAGAGGGCATGGGTGGCGTCGAGGCCTTCGTAGCATTGCAAGCGGATGAGGTCGGTATCCATAGCCCGGGCCATGACCTTGCCAATTTCCGTTTTGCCGACCCCGGCGGGCCCCTCAATGAGCAAGGGCTTCTGTAACTGCCTAGCTAGAAACACTGACATGACGATGTTGCGTTCCGTGACGTAGCCCTGCTCATTGAGCAACCGTTGTATGTCTTCCAGCGATTTACTTGGTTCCAAATTTACCTTTTGAAAAGGTTTAAACATTCAAATAGGTAAGAAGGGCGTTCAACCTTCACCATTTTTTACTCGGCCCGAAGGGAACGGGCGCCATTCTAATTACATGGCCGCCGCGGCCATTAAGGCCCGCTTAGCGTAGACTTTGGCCAGATGCCGGCGGTATTCTTCGGAAGCAAAATGATCTTCCATAATCATGGCGTCACCCGCAGCCTTTTGGGCGGCGGCCTCAATGGTTTCAGCTGTGAGGGGCTGCCCGTTGAGCGCTGCTTCGATCGCCTCATCGCGGAAGGCGGCGTCCGCTACGCCGGCAAAGGCCACCCGCACCCTTTCGCACTTGCCACCTTGGCTGGTGACGGTAGCCGCGCAACCTACAATGGCGAAGCGGCTAGCGGGTTGCATAAACTTCTGGTAAGACATGCCCGTATTTTCCGGTGGCAGGGGAATGCGCACCTCGGTCAGGATTTCGTCTTCGCCCAGGGCCGTCATGTAAAAGCCGAGGAAGAAGTCCTCCGCGCTCACCTCCCGGCGGCCGTTCGGTCCTTGCATGACGATGCGCGCATCGCCGGCCAGCATGGCGGCGGGCCAATCGGCTGCCGGGTCGGCATGGGCCAGGCTGCCGCCCAACGTACCCTTATTGCGCACCTGCATATCGCCGATCCATTCCGCCGTTTCCGGCAGCATCGGCATGCGGGATTGCAGCAATTCGGAATGGGCGATGTCGTCGTGCGTGGCGTTGGCCCCGATGAGCAACTCTTCGCCATCCTGCCGGATATAACGCAGGTCTTCCAGTTTGCTGATATCGATTAGTGCGCCGGTCTGATTGAGCCGCAGCTTCATGGCGGGGATCAGGCTGTGCCCGCCGGCCAGCAACTTGGCGTCGTCGCCGTTTTGGGACAATAGCTGGATGGCTTCTTCCAGGCTGCTTGCTTTATGGTAGTCGAATTTGGTTGGTATCATGGTGTTATGTTTTGTGTTTGGGCGCAGGTAGTTGGGCGCCCGCTTCGCAACTACGGAGCGGGTACCCATTACCCACTGCCTACTACTATGATTGCATAGCGCGCCAGACCCGCTCCGGGGTTAGCGGCATTTCCAGATCTTTTTTGACGCCGTAAGGCGAAAGCGCGTCCATCACCGCGTTGACGACGGCGGGCGTGGAGCCGATGGTTCCGGCCTCGCCCGCGCCTTTGACGCCCAGCGGGTTGTGCGGGCAGGGCGTGGTGGTGCGGTCGATTTCGAAGCTGGGCAGGTCGTCGGCGCGCGGCATGACGTAATCCATGTAGCTGCCGTTAGTGAGCTGCCCGTTTTCGTCGTAGATGGCGCCTTCGAAGAGGGCTTGCCCGATGCCCTGCGCCAAACCACCGTGGATCTGCCCGTCGACGATCATGGGATTGATGACGTTGCCGACATCATCTACCGCAATGAAGCGCTTGAGCTGCACCTTGCCCGTATCCTCGTCCACCTCCACGATGGCGATATGCGCGCCGAAGGGATAGGTGAAGTTGGTGGGATCGTAGAAGCTGGAGAAATCCATGCCGGGTTCTTCCCCTTCCGGATAATCGTGGGGCACGTAGGCCGTCAGGGCGATATCTCCGAAGGCGATACTTTTGTCGGTGCCCTTTACGGTGTATTTACCGTCTTTGAATTCGATATCCTCGGCGGAAGCCTCCAGCTTGTGGGCGGCGATGCGGCTGCCCTTTTCGATCACCTTATCGAGGCTCTTCATGATCGCGCTGCCGCCCACCGCCAGGGAGCGGGAGCCGTAGGTGCCCATGCCGAAGGCGACGGAGTCGGAATCCCCGTGGACGATGTCTATATCGTCAATGTCGATGCCGAGGCGGTCGGCCACCACTTGGGCGAAGGTAGTTTCGTGGCCCTGGCCGTGGGAGTGAGCCCCCGTAAAGACGCTTACCTTACCGGTAGGCTGCACCCGCACCTGGCTGCTTTCGTAGAGGCCCGCGCGGGCGCCCAGCGCACCGACGACGGCCGAGGGCGCAATGCCACAGGCTTCGATGTAGGTGGAGAAGCCGATACCCAGCAACTTACCGTTGTTGCGTGCTTCTTTCTGTTCCTTGCGGAAGTTTTCGTAATCGACCATCTCCAGGGCGCGCTCCAACACGGGTTGATAATTGCCGCTGTCATACTGCAGGGCGACCTGGGTTTGGTAGCCCGGTTGCTCCACCCCGTCGAAGGGGGGGATGAAATTTTTCTTCCGCAGCTCGGCGGGATCCATCCCCATTTCCAGGGCCGCCGTATCCATGAGGCGTTCGATCAGGTAAGTGGTTTCCGGCCGGCCGGCGCCGCGGTAGGCGTCAACTGGTGTGGTGTGGGTGAATACTCCCGTGACGTCGACGTTAATTTTGGGCGTGGTGTAGAGCCCCTGCATCAGGGTGCCGTGCAAATAGGTTGGCACGGCCGGGGCGAAGGTCGACAGGTAGGCGCCCAGGTTGGCGTAGGTTTTGGCGCGCAGGCCAACGATATTGCCTTCCTGGTCGAAGCCCATTTCGGCTTTGGTGACGTGATCGCGGCCGTGGACGTCGGTCATGAAAGCTTCACTGCGGTCGGATGTCCACTTGATGGGTAATTTAAGCTGTTGGGAGCACCAGATCATGAGGGCTTCTTCGGCGTAGTGCGGTATTTTGCTGCCGAAGCCACCACCGACATCCGGCGCGTAGACGCGCACTTTATGTTCGGGGATACCGAGAACAAAGGCGCAGAGCAATAGACGGGTCAGGTGCGGGTTTTGGGAGGTCGTGTAAAGGGTGTACTTACCATTGGCCTCTTCGAAATGCCCGATAGCGCAACGCGGCTCGATGGCGTTGGGAATGACGCGCTGGTTGACATATTCCAAAGTCGTAATGTGGTGCGCCTTTTCCATAGCCGCATTCACCTCCTCTTTAGGGTTGCCCAATTCCCAATCGAAACAAAGATTATTAGGCGCATCCTCATGCACGAGTGGCGCGCCGTCTTGTGCGGCCTTTTTTGCGTTGGCCACGGCCGGTAGTTCTTCGTAGTCCACATCAATAAGGTCGGCGGCATCGCGTGCGGCCTCCCGGCTTTCGGCGATGACTACGGCTACGCCGTCTCCCATGTAGCGGGCCTTATCGGCCACCAGCAGGGGGTGGGGCGGCTCCTTCATCGTCTCGCCATTTTTGAAGTTGACTTGCCAGCCGGTTGGGATGCCATTGATGCCGGCCTCGGCGATGTCGCGGCCCGTGTAGATGGCTACGACCCCTTCGGCATCTTTGGCTTTGGTGGCATCAATGCCGTTGATGTTAGCATGGGCGTAGGGGCTGCGCAGGATATAGGCGTAGAGCATGCCCGGCAGGACGATATCGTCCGTATATTTTCCGTGGCCGGTGATGAAGCGCTTGTCTTCGACGCGCTTGACGGCCTTGCCAATTAAATTTGTCATTAGACTACAGCTTTTTGATTAATGGCTTTTGCAGCGTATTGAATGGATTTAACGATGTTGTGGTATCCCGTACAGCGGCAGAAATTCCCTTCGATAGCTTCGCGAATTTCTTCTTCGCTGGGATTGGAATTGCGTTCCAGCAGGTCGGCCGCGGTCATGATCATGCCGGGGGTGCAGAAGCCGCATTGCAGACCATGTTCTTCGCGGAAGCCTTCCTGCAGGGGGTGGAGGGCGCCGTTTTGGGATAAGCCTTCGATGGTGGTGATCTCGCTACCGTCGGCCTGTGCGGCCAGGAGGGTGCAAGCTTTGACGGCCTTGCCGTCCATCAGTACCGTGCAGGTGCCGCAGTTGCTGGTGTCACACCCTACGTGGGCGCCCGTCAACCGCAGCTGATCGCGTAAGTAGTGCACCAGGAGGGTGCGGGGATCTACTTCGTGCCGATACTGTTTTCCGTTTACTGTCATTTCGATCGTAGCCATATTTGGAGCGTATTGTTAATTGAAATGTTGACTAATGCGCATGGAAGGAGGGCTTTAAGCATAGATGTAAGAGAAGAGAAACGTCCGGTAAATTGGAAGTCCTTAGCTCTTGGCGGTGGAATTATTCAACTCATTTTCCAGCCCCTTGAAGAACTGTTTGGTCAGCGTATTGGCCACTCCGCTGAGCACCCGATTGCCGGTGCGGGCCAAGAGGCCCGAAAGGTTGGCCTTGCCGTCGAAAGCCAGCTCGGTTTCGTTTTCGGAGCGTTGGCTCAGGTGGATTTTCACGTCGGCCGAAACGTTGCCGATTCGGCTTTCCTGTTTGACTTTTAGTGTGAAACTTTCGGGCTCTTGTTTGTCGGTGACTTCCATATTGCCGGCAAAAGAGCCGCTAACGGGCCCCATCTTAATGTCAGCGATGGCTTTGTACTGATCTTCGCCGATGGGCTCAAGCTTGGTGATGCCCGGCGTGATTCGGGCCAGTGTATCGGCGTCCATCAAAATTTGCCAAACTTGATTTGCGGGCGCCGCAAACTGGTGCTTCCCCTTTAAATGCATGGATTTTAGGTTTTTAGTAGCAGGGAATTAAATGTAATAATAATTTTTGTTACTGATAAATAGTTTGGGAATAAAAATTGGAGCTAATTAGCGATAGCCGAATATAACTAATTTAGAAAGAAATAGAACGGAAAGAAAGGGCGTACTGGATTATTCCGGCGGTATTTGTTGAATTTTGGACGAGCAGGCTGAAGTCGGGACGTTCCGGGAAGGGCAGGAGAGCATGGATTAGCACAATTTCGCGGATTTTTCTTAAGTTAATTGCTAAATAGACTTAAAATCGCAATCATGTCACGAAAAAGCCTTGCCTTGTTATGGTTTGTTCTAATCATTAGCTTCCATACCTCCCTGCAGGCGCAGGAAATTGACGCACAACGGCAAAAAAAAGGTTGACGCCCTCTTTGCCGAGTGGGATCGGGCCGGCAGCCCGGGAGGTGCGCTGGGGGTCGTTCGGGAAGGGGAACTGATCTACGCTGGGTATTGGATTTGTGCGCCGGTGACGGTTGATGCGTTGATTGGTTGGGCGGTCATGCGCTCGCCGGCCTATCGCAATAGCGGGCCGGGCGGCTCCAGACCTCACCCTTCACAAAAAATATCCGGATGCCCCTCCCCCGGAAATGGTTGGAGGCGCATCCGGGCAGGCTAATTTTCCGATTACCAGATCTTCACTCGCAAGCTATCCGGGCGGTACAGCTTGTCGCCGGGCTGTACGTCGAAGGCGGCGTAGAAGGCCTCCATATTGGCGAGGGGGCCTACGGCGCGGTATTGACCGGGCGAGTGCGGATCGGTTTTGATTTGATTTTTGAGTGCTTCGTCGCGGTACTTGCCGCGCCAGATGGTGGCCCAGGAGATGAAAAAGCGCTGGGCCTGGGTGAAGCCCTGAATGGGGCCGGGGTTGCCTTTTTCTTCCAGGTGGCGCTGCAGGCCGTCGTAGGAAACGTTGACGCCGCCCAGGTCGCCGATGTTTTCCCCCAGGGTGAAAGCGCCGTTGACGTTGACGCCTTCCAGCGGCTCGTAATTGTTGTACTGTTTGACGAGTTGCTGGGTGCGTGCTTCAAAGCGGCGGCGGTCCTCTTCGGTCCACCAGTTTTTCAGGTTGCCTTCGGCGTCGTAGCGGCTGCCTTGATCGTCGAAGCCGTGAGATATTTCGTGGCCGATGACGGCGCCGATGCCGCCGTAGTTGACCGCAGCGTCGGCCTGGTAGTCGTAGAAAGGCGGCTGCAGGATAGCGGCGGGAAAGACGATCTCGTTGTAAAGCGGGTTGTAGTAGGCGTTGACAATTTGCGGCGCCATAAACCATTCGTCTTTATCGACGGGCTTGCCGATGTCTTCGAGTTGACGCTTCCAATTCCACTGGGAGACGTATTTCATATTCTCGAGATAGGAGCCGCCGTCTTCCGGGCCCATCACGACCAGGTCGCTGTAGTCTTTCCACTCGTCGGGATAGCCGATCTTTACGTTGAAGGTGCTCAGTTTGGCGAGGGCTTTTTCCTTGGTGGAATCCGACATCCACTCCAGTTGGCGGATGCGGTCGCCGAAGGCGGCCTTGATGTTCTCCACCATTTCGACGGCGGTTTCCTTGGCTTCGGGCGGGAAGTGGGCGTCAACATAGAGTTTGCCGATGGCTTCACCGATCGTCCAGTTGGCGGTGCTGAGTACGCGTTCGCGGCGGGGACGCATCTCTTCGGTGCCGCGCAGCACTTTACCGTAGAAATCGAAGTTGGCTTGCACGATTTCTTGGGAGAGGTAGTTGGCCGCATTGTTGAAGGTGGTCCACTTCATGTAATCCTTGACGGTATTGAGGTCTTCCTGCATGAGGATAGCATTCATGGACACCAGATAGGGCGGCTGGCGAACGATGAGGGTATCTACCGATCCGGCGCCGATGCCGTCGAGATAGGCTTGCCAATCGATGGCGGGGGAAAGCTGACTAACCTCTTCCACCGACTTCGGATTGTTGCTCAGGCGCGGGTCGCGGCGCTGTTCCTTAGTATACATGGCTTCGGCCATGCGCTGTTCCATTTTGAAGATGCGTTGGGCCGTTTCCTGCGCGGCGGTGGAGTCCACTCCCAGGAAGCCGTACATACGGGCTACGTGATCGCGGTACTGCTGTTGGATGTTACGGGTATCTTCGTCATCTTCGGTATAGTAATCGCGTTCGGGCAGCCCCAACTCTCCCGTGGAGAGGAAGGCCGCGTTGATAGCGCTATTATTGGGATCGGCCCGAACGTTGAAGCTAAACAGCATGCCATTCGCGGTAGCGGCATTGCGAATCATGAAAGCCTGCAGGTCGTCGAGACTGCTGATGGCGTCGATCTCCTCCAGGTAGGGCGTCAGGGGCTCCATACCCAATTCGTTGAGGTAGTTCGTATCCATGGCGGTTTGGAAAAACTGGGCCGCCTTGGCCTGATCGGCGCCTTCGGGATATTCCTTACTGCCGGTAGCCTCTGCCAGCACCCCTAACACCTTTTCATCGGTCTTTTTTCGCAATTCCGCAAAACTACCCCATGAGCTGCGGTCGCCAGGGATTTCGGTAGTCTCCAGCCATTCGCCGTTGACGAACTGGTAAAAATCCTGGGCTGGATTGGCGGTCGTATCCATATTGGACAGCTCGATGCCGGGGGGAACGTCCTGACCGGATTGTTCGGGCTGGCAAGCGCTTAGCAGCCCCAGCAAACCGGCCATCAATAAGAAAAATCGATGATGAATCATGTGGTGCATATTTGGTAAGTGTAAAGTTTTATTAACAATTTTGCGAAGATAAGGGGAAGGAAGGCTTTCGTTGTTTTCTGACCACAAAATTTCTATGAAGGAAGGTATTTGTTGGATGAATGGTTGGGGGTAAATGCTGGATTGGCGTTCGATGTCAAGGGTATGCCTCGTAACAATTCGAACCTGGCCTTGCAAATCCAGCTTAGTAATGGGCAATAAGTTTTTATAGTCTGACAACCCAAAATTTGTGAATTCTGACTTGCTCTTTTTAGC
>CAYWHT010000025.1:0-11330 GCA_964458135.1 uncultured Saprospiraceae bacterium
GAAGAACATTTAGCCGTACGCGATGCGGCGCGCGAATTCGCCCAAAAAGAATTAAAGCCAGGGGTTATCGAAAGGGACGCCAAGATGATCTATCCCACTGAGCAGGTAAAGAAGATGTCGGAACTCGGATTCATGGGTATGATGGTCTCACCGGAATACGGCGGTGGCGGCATGGATACTTTATCCTACGTCTTGGCGATGGAAGAAATCTCCAAAATCGATAATTCCTGCTCGGTGATTATGTCGGTGAATAATTCCCTCGTTTGCTGGGGCATTGAAACCTACGGCACCGAAGAACAAAAGGCCAAGTACCTGCCCAAGCTGGCCAGCGGCGAATGGATTGGCTCCTTTTGCCTGTCCGAGCCCGAAGCCGGCAGCGACGCCACCATGCAGCGCACCCGGGCCGAAGATAAAGGAGACTACTACCTGCTCAACGGCACCAAGAACTGGATTACCAATGGCGGCACCTCCAAGGTGCACCTGGTCATGGCGCAAACCGATCCCGAGGCGGGGCACCGGGGCATCAATACTTTTATCGTGGAAACCGATTGGGAAGGCGTATCCCTCGGCGCCAAAGAAGACAAACTGGGCATTCGCTCTTCCGACACCCACACTATCATGTACACCGACGTCAAAGTACCCAAAGAAAACCGCATTGGCGATAACGGTTTCGGCTTCAAATTCGCCATGAAAACGCTTTCCGGCGGACGCATCGGTATTGCGGCCCAGGCCCTGGGCATTGCCGCGGGCGCCTACGAGCTTTCCGTAGCCTATTCCAAAGAACGCGAAGCTTTCGGCAAACCGATCAGCAAACACCAGGCCATCGCCTTCAAATTGGCCGATATGGCCACGGAGGTAGAAGCCGCGCGCCTGATGGTTTACCGCGCCGCCCAGATGAAAGACCGCGGCATGGACTACACCAACGCTAGCGCCATGGCCAAACTCTATGCCTCGGAAGTGGCCATGAAGCAAGCCACCGAAGCCGTGCAAGTGCATGGCGGCTACGGATTTGTGAAGGAGTACCACGTGGAGCGCCTGATGCGCGACGCCAAGATTACCCAGATCTACGAAGGCACCTCCGAGGTGCAACGGATCGTCATTTCCCGCAACATTCTGGAAGGCAACCTCTATCTACCCACGGTGGGCGCCGCCAACCAAGAACAGCAAGTGTAGTACTGGATGAAGGGGAACTTCCAAATTATTAAAATATTCGGCATCCCGGTGCAGGTGCACTGGACCTTTGCCCTGGTGGTGGCGTGGATATCCTACCTGGCGTTTGTCAACGCCTGGAACTGGGCCGCCGTATTGTGGGCGACGCTTTCCGTCATTACGCTGTTTACCTGCGTCATTTTCCACGAATTCGGCCACGCCCTTACTGCCCGCCGCTTCGGGGTTAACACCCGGGATATCATCCTTTCGCCCATCGGCGGGGTGGCCCGGCTCGACCGGCTACCGGAAAGCCCTTATCAGGAGTTTCTGGTCGCCATCGCGGGGCCCATGGTCAATATCGCCATTGCGGTTTTGGCTCTGCCCTACCTTTTCTTTGTCAACGAAGCCACCCGCCAACAGCTGTTCAGCATTTTCTATCCCAGCAGCAATGTTTTTGTGATCGACCTGACGATGGTGGATTACTTCTTCTTCGGCCTGTTTTTGCTCAACGGCGTGCTCGCCATTTTCAACCTTCTTCCCGCCTTTCCTATGGATGGCGGGCGGGTGTTGAGGGCCTTGCTCTCTTTGCGTTTGGGACGCACGCGGGCCACTCGCATCGCGGCTTACATCGGCCAATCCTTCTCCGTATTACTCCTCATCTACGCGTTGTGGCAGCAAAGCCAGTACAGCATCGTCACGGCCTTTGTGGGCGTTTTCGTTTTTCTGACCGCCATGAACGAAAACCGCATGGTTCGTTTGGACAGCACACTCGACGGCTACCGGGTGAGTGACCTGCTACGCCGGCAATTTACCCGCATCTACGTCAATGACCCCATGGAAATTCCCGTAGAAGAGCTGACCCGGGGCATGGAAAAAAACTTTCTGGTGTTCGACCATTGGCAAAACCTCATTGGCCTGCTTCCCGAAAACCGATTGCTGAGCGCCGTAAAGAAGAAAGCCTTCGGCCAACCCGTCCGGAATTATATCAATGATCGACTGGAAACGCTGCTCCCGGAAGACTCTTTGAAGGACGCCTTCACCAAACTGCACTGGCAGGGCTACGCCATCCTTCCCGTTTACGATCGTGGAAAAATGATAGGCGTGCTTGACGTGGATATGCTGGATAATTTTCTGCGTCTGCAAGACAAGCTGGATCGAAAAATGGAGAAAAAAGAACTGAAAAAGGTGGTGGGAAAATGGCGGAAATAATGGTGAATGTTAAGTGGAAAACGCCCATTCAACATTCACCATTAATCCTACTGTAGGCCCAACTTAGCCTTAACCAGCGGCATGACATCGTCGCTCTCTTCGGCAAAAAGAACCGCGTTGAAAGCGCTAGTGTCAAAGATCATTACGTAACCGTTTTCTTCGGCCACTTCGTTGATCGCCTGCTCCGCCTTGGCGATGATGGGCTCCATCAACTCCTGGCGTTTATTTTGTACTTTTTGCACTACTTGCTCTTCAAACTGGACGATTTTTTGTTGTTCGGCTTGCAGCGCCTTTTGACGCTCCTGCTGCTGAACGGGAGAAAGCTCCCCCGCCTGCACCGCTGATACGAAAGCGCCGTATTTCTCCTGAAACGCCTCCGCCATCTGTTCTCCTTCTTTGATCAACTGCTCACGGTACGCTTTCAATTCCTGATCGGCCGCTTCAGTTTCGGGCATGGATGCTACCAGGTTGCCAAAATTTAAGTGGCCGTATTGCTCTTGTGCGTATGTGAAGCTGATGGTCGTCGTCAACAAGCAAAGGGTAAAAAGACCAATCTTTTTCATCATTACTTTAGGTTTTTCAAACTTTTTGCAAAGGTAGCCCGACCCACCGAACTATCCCAACATTTAACGCAAGTTTAAAATCTTCCGATCCCTCGAAAAGAGATAGTGGATTTATTTTTTAAAAACATTTTGTTTGTTATTTGACTGGATTTTTTAAATTTTTTGTTTTAAATTTACACCATTGAAAGCTCTCGCAACATGCTCCCGGACTCCAGCGCGGAGCGACCAGATACACAAAATACAGCAATGAAGGAATCATCAACATCTAATCGCAACGCTCAGCCTAATGGCCATGCTCCTCTCGGGGATCAGCTGCGCAGGCATTGGCTCAAGCTGGTTGCTTTAAGCTGTTCGGCTTATTTGATATACGCCAAAGACTTCAGTGTAGACTTTCAACTCGACAGCATCGAAGCCCCGGGTGAACTATCACTTAGCGGCTGGTGGCAACACCTTCGCGGGAGTTGGATCGGGGCGGCGACCGATCTCGTTAACGCACAAGATCCCAGTCTGGGGCGCGGGGCAGGCCCGCCTTCCGCTTCTTCCTCAGCGGATCGGCGCGAAACGGCCTACCCCACCGCCCAAAACGTTTCCACCACCGGTAGGCGCGCCGGCGAAGATAACCGGGGCAACACCTACTCCAATCTGGCCTTCGACGAAGAAGATGCGAAACGCGCAGCCAAACGCCGCAAACAACTAGCTTATGTAGCGCGCTACGCCGATGTGGCCCGGCGGGAAATGGAAACCTACGGAATACCGGCCAGCATCACCCTGGCCCAGGGCGTATTGGAGAGCAATGCCGGGGAGAGCCGTCTCGCCACCGAAGTCAATAACCATTTTGGAATTAAGTGCTTTTCTCGTAAGTGCGCGAAAGGCCACTGCGCCAACTTTTCCGATGACCATCACAAGGATTTCTTCCGGGCCTACGATTCGCCCTGGGAAAGTTACCGCTCCCATAGTCGGTTGCTGCGCGCTGACCGCTACCGCAAACTGTTCCAATACGAGGCCTCCGACTACCGTTCCTGGGCAAAGGGATTGCAAGCCGCCGGATACGCCACCGACAAGCGTTACGCCAAAAAATTGATCCACATCATCGAAGATCTCCAGCTGTATCGCTACGACCATTAAGGAAAAACGTACAGCTTGCGCCGCCAAAGCCGCCTGCCCTGCCTGACTTCTAAATAGTAAAAGCCGGCCGGCAAGTGGCCGAGCCGCAACTGCCTGGTATCCAACCGCTCCAGCCGCAAACGCCCGGAAGCGTCGTACAGGCGCAAATGGAAGGCGCCCGCCGCATCCGATTCAATGAATAATGCGGATCTTACGGGATTTGGATAGACCGTCAGCGAAATATCCGAAGCGGGAGCCACAGCTTCCGCGCTGGTGGAGGTTTCCGCAATGCGGGCGAAGAACCAATCGAAGGCCCCCAGCGCGTCGAGCTGGCTTTCGCCGAAGCGGGCGCTTCCGGAAAAACTGCCACCGGCCCAGACGCCTTCATCGCCTTCGGAACTAAGCGTGCTGAGGAATATACTTTCTTCACCGTCGATGGTGTTGATCCAGCTCAAGGAAAGGTCGGGAGCAAATGCAGCGACAAAACTACCCACCTCGGCCTGCGTGCTTACCCTCATGTCATCGATCGTCATTTCTCCCCGGAAGATGCCGCCCACCACTACTCGCTCCGGCTGGAGCAAGAGATCCGTAGGATCCTGCAATAAGAGCCCTCCCATCGCTCTGGCTTGAAGGGGAGTGCCGTCATCGCGGTAGCGCAGCAAGAAAAAATCGGGATTGCCGGTTTGACTACGGATTTCCAGATCCGCACCCAACCGCATAACGCCCACGAGGTTGCCCGTTAGGAAGAGTTCTCCCCCGGGAGTACGCCTGATTTTTCGGACCTGATCCTCGAGCACCCCGCCGGCTTTGCGGGCCCAAACGGCGCGCCCCGCCGCATCATAGCGGACGATAAACACATCCCAGTCAAACGTATTGGCCGTCAGCCGGTTTTCCGCCAGAAAGGTGGTGTCGTCGTAAATCCCACTCAGATAGGTGCTGCCGTCGGGACCGTTATCGAGCGTGACGCCCCGCGTATTGCCGGTAAGCCCCGCATTGCGGGCCCAGCGCAGATCCCCCTCTCCGGTCCAGGAGAGCAAAAAAAGGTCGGTATTTCCGCGGGCCACCAGCGTCGTATCGGCCACGAAAAGCGTATCGCTGAAAAAGCCGGTCGCAAAAATATTGCCGGCCGCATCTACCGATACCTCGCCGAGCTCCTTGAGGTTGCTGCCATCCACGCTGCGCGCCCATCGCAGGGCCCCTCCCGGCCCGTAGCGGGCTACAAAGACCGCCTGGGCGTTGCCCCGGGCTTCGAGCACCCGATCGGCGAAAAACCCGCGGAGCCAATAGTCGCCCGCCCAAATGAGATCCCCGTTGGGAGTGGTCACCATATCCGCGACAGCGTCATCCAGCTGGCTGCCGCCGGTTTGGAGCCAATCCAGTTGGCCATTGGGCTGCAAACGGCAGAGGTAGACGTCCTCGCCGCCGAAAGTATCCAGCCGGTCCAGTGCAAAAGGCAGTTGCCCGTCGAAAACGCCGGAAAGATAGAGCCCCCCCGAAGCGTCGCGCACCAAGCGCTCCAGGGTTTCGGAGCCAGCCGTGCCCAAGCTGCTTGCCGACTGCCATTCCTGACCTTCGGCCGACGGGGGCCACCCGCACCACAGCAATAGAAGGCAGAGAACTTTAGAGTAAGGTAAACGGTTCATATCACGATAATAAGAGATCTTTGCCAGGCGTTCAACGAAAAATTGGCCAATACATGACCCAAGTACATCTATTGTTCCGCCCCTTGGCGGTGCTCGTTTTCCTGAGCGCTGCGCTCGCGCTTTCGGGATGCGCCGATCAGGAGCCGCCTCAGCAGCAAGCGGGTGAAGCCCCCGGCAATCCGGCCATCGCCGGCTTGACCGAGAAGATTCGCGAAAATCCGCAAGATCCACAATTATACGCCGCGCGGGCCAAAGTTTACTACAAAAATGAAGGATACGATGAGGCCATCCAGGATTTGCGGCAGGCTTTACGCCTGGATTCCACCCATGTAGGGCACTATCACTTGCTGGCCGACGTATACCTGGATTACTTCAAATCACGCCTTGCCCTCAAGACAATGGAACGCGCCGCCGCCCTTTATCCGGAGCGGATTCCCACCCTGCTCAAACTAGCCGAATTTCAGATGATCCTCAAACAGCACGAAGCCTCGTTGCGCACCATCGACCGCATTCTCAGGATTGACCCCAACGAGGCCGAAGCGTTTTTCATGTTCGGGATGAACTTCAAACAGATGGGAGATACCGCCCGGGCCATCAACAGCTTCCAGGAAGCCGTAGAGCTGGATGCCCGGCTCTTGGACGGTTGGATCAACCTCGGGCAATTGCAAGCCGCCAAAGGCAACGCCATCGCCGAGCGCTATTTCAACACCGCCTTGGAAATCAACCCCCGCAGCATCAACGCCCTGCATGCCAAAGCTGATTACCTCGGGCAGCAGGAGCGTTTCGAGGAAGCCCTCGCCACCTACCGTAAAATCGTGCGGATTGATCCGCAGTACGAGGAGGCCCATTACAATTCCGGACTCATCTACCTGAATCTGGATTCGCTACAACAGGCTTACCGGCGCTTCGACATGGCCATTCAAACCTATCCCCTGCACGTCAGGGCGTATTATTTCCGGGGGCTCAGCGCGGAAATGATGGGCGACATCGCGCGGGCCCGGCAGGATTACGAACAAGCCCTGCGGTTGGTTCCCGATTACACCAAAGCCCGGAAAGCTTTAGAAAGACTTAAAGCTTTGCAATAGGGAAAAAAAGGATGTTCGCAAAGGCGAATTCCCCGTAGTTCGTCGTGCAACCCTCCCCGTACCTGGCTGTCTATTAGGTTAAAATAAACGCATTGCATACGCGCCAACCTAAAACCTGCTTGGCGGCAAATTGCCGCCGGCCATTTGCTTAGCGATGAGCAATCAATAACGGTCGGTTTTCCAGTAGCGCTTTTTCCTTTATCCGGCGTTAAAGAACCGCCGCCCTTAGCGCTGCCAAGGGTGGGAACTGGCTAAAGAAAAAATCGCTAGCCTATCTAAACACGACACTTATTAATCTCTCATCGCTTAGTGACGTGCGATTCTTAGGTGCGCCGGCGGGTCATGCGAACAACCATCCGACGAATTGAGGAAAGCAGGTTTGTTGCCATAAAGACAGATCAGTATTGGATTACGCGAGCACACACCGAGACATCGTGGAGCGCTGCAAGCGGGGAGACCGCCAGGCCCAGTTTGAATTGTACCGGCTCTATTCGCAGGCCATGTACAACCTCTGCCTGCGTATGGTGCGCCACGAAGCCGATGCGGAGGATATCTTACAGAATTCCTTCGTCGATGTGTTCTCCAAGCTCCACACCTTCCGCTATCAGTCGTCGGTAGGCGCCTGGATCAAACGCATCGTGGTGAACAACTGCATCAACTTTCTAAAACGCAACCGGGCTTTCTTCGAAACGCTCGATCCGGGGCGCCACGAAGTAGAAGCCAAGCAAGAAGCCGAAGGAAACGAGCAATTAACCGTGGAAGTGATCCGGCAAGCCCTGTACGAGCTGCCGGAAGGATACCGGGTGGTTTTTTCGCTTTACCTCATGGAGGGATACGATCACAAAGAAATCGGCCAAATATTGAATATTTCGGAGGCCACTTCCAAATCCCAGTATAGCCGCGCGAAACGCAAGATGCGAGAATTAATTAAAGCCAAGAACTCACTTTCAAACACTTAACGATATGCAAAGGGATCCGCTCGAAAAGTTCATTCTGCAGAACCGGGAGTCTTTTGATGATCAGCCCCCCAGCCTGAAGGTCTGGGCCGGTATAGAGCGGGCGGTCAGCGGCGCCCGCCGCCGCCGGCTCGCCTGGGTAAGGACATTGGCCGTGGCGGCTTCCGTACTGGTATTGCTACTGGCGGGCGGTTTTATGGGGGCCTATATCAATAGCAACTACGCCCAAGCCCAAGCCTCGGCCCTGGAAACCGTAGACCCCGAGTTTAGGGAAATGGAACGCTATTACCAACGAGAAATTCAATCCAAATTGCAACAATTGGCGAGCTACGATCAAGCCCAAAGCGTACGGCAAGACGTCGCGCAACTCGATGAGGCCATGAGCGAGCTCAAGCAAGAATTGCGCGATGCGCCGGAAGGCCGGGAAGAAGAAATCGTTCAGAACCTCATCCAGAATTACCGCGCCAAATTGTTGATCCTCGAACGAGTCCTCGAACGCATTCAGAATACTAAAAAGGAAAATTCAAAACCAGCGGATGATGAAGTTAATATTTAAAATCGGCCTGATCTTTCTGATCTTCGGCGCCACCGTCGAAGAAGCCGGAGCGGATCAACGGGAATACACCAAAACCATAAAAAAGGAATTTGCAATAGATCCCAACGGCACCACGAGCATCACCAATAAATACGGCAAGATTGACATCAAAACCTGGAACCGGAACCGCGTGAAAATCGATGTAACTATTCTGGTGAAAGCCAGAAGCGAATCCGGCGCGCAGGAAGTCTTCGACCGCATCGACATCAGCTTTTCCAATACACCGGATTACGTCAAGGCCGCTACGGCTATCGAACCCCGCAAGCGAGGGTTTTGGGATTGGGGCGACGATGATAAAGCCGACTACGCCATCAATTACGAGGTCTTCCTCCCGGAAAGCAACAGCCTGGAAATTGATCATAAGTACGGCGACGTCGTGGTTGCCCAAATTACGGGCAAAGCCGACATCAATATCAAATACGCCAATATCCGGATGGAGGGCGTGGGTGACAACTCCCGCATTGACCTGGCCTACGGCAACGGCTCCCTCGACAAGGCCCGCGATCTAAATCTGGACGTAGCTTACGCCAAAGTGTTTTTCAATCAAGTAGAAGACATCTTCGTCAACAGCAAATACACCCAGGTTACCGTGCGGGAGGCCAAGGACATCCAGAGCGAAACGAAATACGATGACTACGAACTGGGCGTCATCCGGGACTTTACCAATAGGGGTAAATACGACAATATCGAAATCGAATCCGCGCAGCACGTAAAAGCCAGCGCCAAATACACCCAGATCCGGGTGCGGGAAGTCGGGAAATCACTCGACCTGGACATGGAGTACGGTGGCGCCGCTACCGGCCTGGCCGCTCAATTCAACCGGGCTAATTTAGTGGGTAAGTACACCGACTTCAAAATCAACCTGGAACGCGGCATGGCTCTTTCCGTGGACGCCGCCGCTACCTACGCCGGCATCCAGTACCCACGGGGCATGGAGATTACCTACGAAGTAGACAAAGGCTCCAGCCACGAAGTCAAGGGTTATCTGGGCAGATCAAACGGTGGCGCCGTCGTCAAGGCCCGCCTGTCATACGGTGGCCTCAAGCTCCGGCAAAACTAATCCAGCCCAGAGCACTAAAATCCGATCTTGATTTGTCGTACGCCATTCGGGTGGAAAAACACCCGGATGGCTTTTGTTTGGGCGGAAGATGGGGGAATTCATCCCGATCTGTATTATCTTGAGCGGCGTCAAAACAACGCCCGCCATATGAGAATACAATTTTGCGGCGCCGCCCGGCAGGTAACCGGCAGCGCCCACCTGATTACCCTCGACAACGGCTTCCGGATTTTGCTGGATTGCGGCCTGTTTCAGGGCTACGGCGAGGATGTCGAGGAAAATAACCGCAACTGGTACTTTAATCCCCGCGATGTAGACTGCGTCGTCTTATCCCACGCCCATATCGACCATAGCGGCCGGCTACCCAAGCTCGTGCGTGACGGCTTCGGCGGCCCCATCCACAGCACCCACGCTACCCGCAGCCTCTGCTCCATCATGTTGCTGGACAGCGCCTACATCCAGGAGAAGGATGCCGAATACCACAACAAACGGCAACGCCGCAAATATGGAAAAGACGCCCGGCTCCAGGAGCCGCTCTACGTCAAGGGAGACGTCAAGGAAACGATGCGTCGCTTCGCCGGCTATCCCTACGACCGCTGGTTTTCCATACACGAACGGGTGGATGTCTTATTCCGCGATGCCGGCCATATACTGGGAAGCGCCACCGTCACCCTGCGCATTCGCGAAAATGGCAAAACCACCTTTCTGGGATTTACCGGGGATGTAGGACGCCCCGAACGCCCTATCTTGCGGGATCCCGCTCCCATGCCCGAATTGGATTACCTCATTTGCGAGTCTACCTACGGCGATCGCGAACACAGTTCCGCGCCCGAAGATCGCGAACAATTGCTTAAAATCGTTAAGGAAACCTGCGTGGAAGGCAAGGGGAAATTACTGATTCCGGCATTTAGTGTAGGCCGCACCCAGGAGATTGTCTACATGCTCGATAAGCTGGAAACCGAAGGGCGCTTACCCAAAATGCCCGTATTTGTCGACAGCCCGCTCGCCGTTAACGCCACTATGATTTTCGGCGCCCATCCCGAATGCTTCGACGACGACCTCAATGAGTACATGCTCATCGATCAAAATCCTTTCGGGTTTAACAACCTGCATTACGTGCGTCACGCCAGTGAATCCAAACAACTCAATGACTTTAAAGAGCCTTGCATCATTATCAGTGCTGCCGGGATGATGAACGCCGGCCGCATAAGGCACCACACTTTCAACAATATCGAAAAAAAGAACACCACCCTTCTGATTGTGGGCTACTGCGCGCCGGAAACCCCCTGCGGGCGTATCCGGGAGGGTATCGACCGCCTGCGCATCTTCGGTCAGGAAAAAAAAGTCAAAGCCCGCGTTGAAATTATGGATTCCTTTTCGGCGCACGCTGACCGCCGGGAATTGCTCGATTTCGTCAGCAACCAGCAGCCTCACCTCCGGCAAATGTTTTTAGTGCACGGCGACTACGACCGGCAACAGGCGCTTGGCGAACTCTTGCGGCAAAACGGCATCCCCGAGGTGGAAATGCCGTATATGGGGCAGCAGTTTGTTTTGGAGAAGGGTTGAGCTACGGGTTGGGGACGCTTCCGCCCCCAACCCGCGGGGCTGTTTACTCCACCTTTTGATTCTGTATCTTATTGAGAATCAGCGCCGCTTTCATCATGAAGTCGTCGTGATAGTTGTGGTATTCATTGTAGACCATCATAAGGCGCGCGGCATCGTAAGCGGCCGATTTGGGGGTTATCTGCCGGGAAGCGATGGGGTGCAACCAGAATTCCAGATTATTAGAACGCAGATAATTGCGATCGTGATCAAAATTGATCACCACGGCCAACTTATTGAGGGAAAACAAGTAGTCGGTTTCCTTATTCAAGTCTTTTTGCAGATCGATGATGTTGTGGCGCTCGAAGTTGGCGCCGGAGCGTTCGCAGAGGAAAACATCCCGACGACCATCAAAAACCACGACATC
>CAYWHT010000025.1:11340-11793 GCA_964458135.1 uncultured Saprospiraceae bacterium
TTTCTAAAGTTTTTGATAAGGAAATTGCGAATAGGCTGTTTCGTAGGCTTCAATTGCCGGAAGGCGTACTGCAATCCGCGATCGTCCAATCGAAAATCTTCACGGAAGGGTTTGCGGCGCTGGGTCCGCATATTGATCACCTCCTTGGCGCGGCCGATGGTGTGGCCCAACTCATTGGTTTTGGAATAAACGCTGACGAAATCTACGTTAGCGTTGTTAATCCAGCTTTCGATGAAAATCTTGTTGGTTTCGGGCTCGTAAACCAGTAGGGAGATTTCACTGATTGCATAAAAGTTGGGGTAACCGCCGTAAATGTTGCCATACTTTAATTCTAAAAATGCAATGTTTTTGTTCACGGTTTACAACTGTTATTTGGTGTTTGCTAATTAAATATTTCCGTTTTTGGGTCTTTTGGTTTGTCATTTGGCGAAAAAAGCGTCCTAAATGCAAGTT
>CAYWHT010000025.1:11803-12690 GCA_964458135.1 uncultured Saprospiraceae bacterium
AAACTGTTAAAATTTCGCCCAACAGAGTTCAGTGGCTAACTGACTGTAATTTAACGAAATAGCTACAGAAATAAGAATTTTCCATTCTCATAAATTTTATCGTCATCGGCGTAGATGACTCCTCCCTGCGTCATATCGGCGATCATATCCCAGTGCACGGCGGATTGATTTTTGCCTCCGGCCTGCAGGTAGGACTGTCCGATAGCCAGGTGCACCGTACCCCCGATTTTCTCATCGAAGAGGATATTTTTGGTAAAGCGGTCGATGTTCGGATTGGTGCCGATCGCTGCTTCCCCGAAGCGGCGCGCTCCATGCATATCGAAAATACGATCCAGGAAAGCCTGGCCGTGCCGGGCTTCCCAGCGATCCACCCATCCGTCTTTGACCCAGAGCGTCACGCCTTCCACTTCGTGGCCCATATAAACGGCCGGATAGGAGAAGTGCACTACACCGTTTACGGAATCTTCTACCGGGGAGGTAAAAACTTCGCCGGAAGGCATATTGGATCGGCCGTCGGAATTAATCCAGGTTCTTCCTTCGGTAGAAAACCTAATATCGGTGCCTTCGCCCACGTACCGGAAAGCCTTGTGCTGGTGCAGGCGGTCAACGATTTGTTGCTGATGCCGGCGCATTTCCAGCCAGGCCGCTGCCGGATCGGGCTCAAAGAGCCGGCAGGCGCCGTAGACAAATTGCTCGTATTCTTCCAGCGACATGCCCGCTTCCTGGGCATTGGCCGGGGTAGGATACTGGCACAGACAACGCCGCATCTCTCCCTTGCCCGTCCTTTGAAAGTAGGTTTGCAGCACCTCGCGCTGGGCATCCTTGCGCACTTTGGATTTCCGGGGATCGACATTTTGGTCTTCCCGCAGGTTGAAGGGCGCCCGGAT
>CAYWHT010000025.1:12700-15943 GCA_964458135.1 uncultured Saprospiraceae bacterium
ACAGGGCGTCAAAAGTTTCGATAGCCTGGCGGTAGGCCGGAGAGATGTGCCGCAATTGATGGTCATTCGCCGCTTCCAGAAAGATCCGGTTTTGTTCTCGAAAGGCGAGATCGACTTCCACCAGTGCGCCGCGGGCCACGGCCGCCCGGTATACTTCCCGGACGAGGGGTTCGGCCAAAGTAGTAGAGCGCAGGTAAAGGCGGTCTCCCCCTTGGAGATCCAAACAGTAATCGGCGAGCAACTGGGCGTATTTCCGGAGAATGGTTTGCATCGAACTTAGGTCGTTTATGGGATTCATTCGGGCTTTTTAACCAGCGATTAGCTCCATTGTTTCACTTGGTAAGGATAGCGCAGCTGGTATTCCCGCTTGACCATTTCGGCGAGCTTGGCCCGTAGCTCATTGATATTCTCTTTGGTTAGCGCGGAAACCAACACGTTGTCGTGTTCGAATTGGTGGCGCAGGTTACCCTTTAAACCTTCTTCAATTTCTCGTTGGGCATCCTTATCCAAGAAAGAGTCGTAGTTTTTTTTCCGGTACAAGTCAATCTTATTGAAAACGAACAGGGTCGGTTTGTCAATAGCCTCCATCTCTTTGAGCGTCTGGTTGACGGTGCGGATGTGTTCTTCGTGTTGGGGGTGGGCGATATCCACTACGTGCAACAGGATGTCACTTTCCCGGACCTCGTCGAGCGTAGATTTAAAACTTTCGATGAGGTGGTGGGGCAGTTTCCGGATGAACCCAACCGTATCGGACAACAGGAAAGGCATCCGGTCAAAGACGACCTTGCGCACCGTCGTATCGAGGGTGGCGAAGAGTTTATCTTCGGCGAAGACCTCCGACTTACTCAGCAGGTTCATGAGGGTCGACTTGCCGACGTTGGTGTAGCCCACCAGGGCGGCGCGCACCATTTGGCCGCGGTGCTTCCGGCGGGTGACGTTTTGCTGGTCGATTTTGGCCAGCTTTTTCTTCAGCAAAGTGATCTGGTCACGCACGATACGGCGGTCGGTCTCGATTTCTTTTTCACCGGGGCCCCGCATGCCGATACCGCCGCGTTGGCGCTCCAGGTGCGTCCAAAGACCGCGGAGGCGGGGGAGCAAGTACTGCATTTGGGCCAGTTCCACCTGCGTTTTAGCCTGGGCCGTCTTAGCCCGGCTGGCGAATATATCGAGGATGAGTGAACTCCGGTCGATGATTTTCACTTTCAGGGTTTTCTCCAGGATGCTCACCTGCTTACCGCTGAGGTCATCATCAAAGATGACCATATTGATGGCTTCGTCGCTTTCGACAAACGCGCGGATTTCCTCCAATTTACCGCTACCGATAAAAGTGCGTGGATCGGGATGGGCTAATTTTTGGATGAAGCGTTTGACGGTTTGCGCGCCGGCCGTTAGGGCCAGAAACTCCAGTTCATCCAGGTATTCCTGGATTTGCTCCTCGGTTTCGAATTTAGTCACCAAACCAACGAGTACGGCTTTTTCCGTTTGCTTTACCAGCCCCTTTTGCTGTTTCTCTCCCAGGTTCCAGCCATTATTCATAATCTTGTTTTCTGATTGTTCTTTTATTATACTCTGATTTACGGAAAAAAGTTCTCATTGGCGCGCTACCCATTGGGTAGGATTCAGGCGTTCTTTTTCCCGCCAGACTTCAAAATGCACCACTGGCTTGGAGGCGCCGAGCCGCCCGATCGCTTCCCGGGCGGAGACTTCCTCGCCCCGGCGAACGAAAATTTCCTCCATGTTGGAATAAACCGTATAGTATTCACCGTGCTGGAGGATCACCATGTGTTGGTAGCTTGGAATATACTGTGTTCCAGCGACTTTACCGGAAGAGACGGCAAATACTTCGGCTTGCTCCCCGGTGCGAATATCGATGCCATTGTTGGTAATCTGGATGGTTTTGATCGTGGGGTGAGGCTGAGTTCCGAAAGATTTTACGATCTGTCCCCCTTGTACGGGCCAGGGCAGGCGTCCGCGCCGGCCAAAAAAGTTGTCGGTTTCCAGGTCGGTGGCGTTCACTTCTTCCGGGCTAACGTTGACTCGATCTTTGCGACTACGCGCTTCTTCGCGTTTGCGGGCCATTTCTTCCCGGATGATGGATTCGATGGCGTTGTTCAGTTTTTGGGCGGCTTTTTGTTGGGCTTCGAGCTCGGCGACCAATCGGCTTTCATCGGCTTTAAGCGACTCCAGCAATTGGTTTTTATCCTGCAGCTCCTGTCCGATTAGCTTTTTTTGTCGGCGTTGCGAAGTCAGCAATTGTTCTTTTTCGGCCTTGCGGTTTTTCAATTGTTCGGCTTTCAGTTTCAGGGTTTTTTGGGTTTCCTGAATGAGCCGGGCTTGCCGTTCGCGGTAGCGATCGTATTGCCGGATGTATTGCCAGCGCCGGAAGGCATCGTTGAGGCTTCGAGCCGAAAAGAGGAACAATAAATAGGAGTTGTTGAGGCGGTGGCGGAAGGCCGTGCGAATCATGCGGGCGTATTCGGCTTTGAGGCGGTCAGTATCTTCATTGAGGGCTTGCAGGACTTCTTCGGTGCGCGAGATGCTGTCTTCGGTATGGCGTACTTCGGCGCGTAGCGTATTAATCAGTTGCTGCCGCTTTTCGATCTGGTTCTGGAGGGCAAAGTAGCGTTCCAGGGTGGCCGCCTTGTTGCGCTTGGTTGCTTTTAATTGAGCATCGGTTTGATCGATTTCCTCTAACAGTTGCTTGCGTTTTTTTTCCAGTTCCTCGCGGTTTTGGCCGTGTAAATTGCCGGCGGTCGTCAACAGGAGGCACAAGCCGGTCAGTATCGTAATCACCGGGCCATTAGTCCGCACGCTTGTATCTCTCGGGTATTTCAAAGCGAATACTCTTTGGGATGTTAAATTCTACGTCGGAAAATTCAATATCGATTTTTACTTCTCCGGTTTTGTCGCTATTGACCTTGAGATTTCGAAGATAAGAAAATTCCCGGGAGCCCGGCGCCTCTTCGTACTGACCAAGTTCTAATTCCAACTTTTGCTGTTGCCGGTAGTCGGTGTAAGTCATGCGCTGCAACTTAAAGCTGCCGCCATTCAACCAGTAATGGCTTTCCTGGTCTAACTCCCGGGTGTACAAATGGTAGCGCTGCGCTTCGTTTTCCGCGCGCAAGCGCTGGAGGCTGGTCAAAAAGAAGGGATTGCCCAACAGCAAGGCCTGCAGCGCCTGAAAGTTGCCCGGCAAGCTGTATTGGCGGCTCAATTGTTCGAGATTATCGGCCATGAATTCAT
>CAYWHT010000026.1:0-4192 GCA_964458135.1 uncultured Saprospiraceae bacterium
TCCCAAAACATCAAAGAACTTATTACACAGTGTACTAGTCAAACATCTCCCTATCCAACCCTGGCATCACCTTCAACGCATTCTCATAGTAAACCTTTCGCAATACTTCCTCCGGTAAATCCAGCCCGTACATTCAGCAAAAGGCGTGGTAGCGCTTGTAATACGGAAAGTACTCATCCGCCATTTACAGCACGCGAAAGTAGGTGTAGTATCATTAGCAAGACTAGCGTTACAATTGTTTTACGCATTGCGGGTGTTTTAAGATGAAGGAATATTATGGGCAAACAAGTATAGAAAAAATTGGGGTATTGAATGGGGTCCCGAAGAAGTGGGTAGGGACAAAACGCTGATTTTCCGTATCTTCCACCCCTCATCAAAACCCGCCATCCATGATTCGCAACCTGCTGATTGTGTACCTTTCGGGAATGATCCTGTCGGCCATTCCGGCGCAAGCCCAGGAAAAAAAGGCCGATGACCGCTGGACACCCGAAGATATCATCCACACCGAATACCTGCGCAGTCCCGAATTATCACCCGATAACAACATGCTGGTCTGGACGAAGCGCCGGGCTCACAAAGAGGGGGATAAGTTCGTATCCGATATTTATCTCACTCGCTTTGACGTTGCCAAAAAAGACGGTAACTACCGGACGTTCCGTCTCACCAATGCCGACGAGAGCGATTCTTCGCCCCTCTTTTCGCGCGACGGCGAAACGATTTATTTTCTCTCCTCCCGCGATAAAGGCAAAAAGCTGTGGGCCCTGAGCATCTTCGGCGGGGAAGCGCGCGAAGTGCACGAATTCGAAACAGGCATCTCCAACATCCAATGGCTTAACGATAGCACCCTCTGCTACGTCTCCGAAGAAGGCAAATCGCTGTACGAGCAGAAAATGAAAGAGAAGAAAGACAACACCGTCGTAGTGGAAGACTCCGTACACTGGGACATCAAGCGGGTCTACGCTTTCAACCTGGAGAAGAAACAATCCCGGCGGCTGACCACCAACGATTACCCGGTGTCCAATTACCGGGTTTCCCACAACGGTAAGTGGATGGTCTATTACCAGCAAATGAGCCCGCATTATCCGGCCGATGCGCAACCCAAAACGCAATACTATTTGCTCGATCTGGAAAGTGGAGCGATTACCCGTATCCTGGAAGGTTTGCAGACCCCCAACAGCTTCCGGTTCACCGCGGATGACGAAGGCTTTTACTTCTCCGCCGAAAAATCCTCCGATCCCGAGTGGAACGGCGCGGGGATATCCGAGCTCTATTATTACGATCTCGGCGCCCGGTCTTACGAAAAAGTAGACCTGCAATGGGAGTGGGCCATGGGTGGTGGTTACGAACTCATTGGGCAGGATGTGATCGTCGAATTGGCCAACGGCCCCACCCGGAAGCTGGCTTTCTACCGGAAAACGGCCGACGGCTGGGAAAAATCGGATATCGATTTGGGCGATAAAAACGAGCATGTCAATATGCTGGCGGCAGCGGTTAACGGCCAAAGGGTCGTCTTTGAGCACTCCACCGCCGGCCAATTGCCCGCCTACTACGTAGCCGATGTGAAGGTGGAGAACAGCCAACTGCAGATGGACGGCGAAGAGCAAGTAGTTCGCCTCAATAAAAAGCTGCAAGCCAAACCCAAAACGCGCTACGAGATTTTTCGCTGGGAGGGTTATAATGGCGACGAAGTCAACGGCCTGCTCTACTACCCCGAAAATTACGAGGAAGGCCGCAGCTACCCGCTCGTCCTTTCCATCCACGGCGGACCGGCCGGGGTTGACCTGGATCAGTGGCGCGAGCGTTGGAGCACCTATCCGCAGCTACTGGCCCAGCGCGGCGCCTTCGTCCTCAAACCCAACTACCATGGTTCCAGCAACCACGGGCTCGAATTCGTGGAATCGATCAAAAAGAACTATTACACGCCCGAATTAACCGATATCACCAACGGTATTGACGAGCTCGACCGCCGCGGCCTGATCGACATGGACAGTCTGGGCGTCATGGGCTGGTCCAATGGCGCCATCCTGACCACCATGCTGACGGTGCGCCATCCCGGGATGTTTAAAGTGGCCTGCCCCGGCGCCGGAGACGTGAACTGGACGTCGGACTACGGCACCTGTCGTTTCGGCGTCTCCTTCGATCAAAGCTACTTCGGCGGCGCGCCCTGGGACGATACCGGCGGCAAATTTTTCAATCCCAATTACATCGAATATTCTCCCCTCTTCGAAATGGAAAAAGTACAAACCCCCACCATCATCTTCCACGGCAGTAAAGATCGGGCGGTGCCCCGTGATCAGGGGTGGGAGTATTACCGGGCGCTCCAGCAGATTGGCCGGGTGCCGGTTCGTTTTCTCTGGTTTCCGGATCAGCCGCACGGGCTGCGCAAGATTACCCACCAACTCCGCAAAATGAAGGAAGAGTTGGCCTGGATTGATGAGCACCTTTTTGAAAAAGAGGAAAAAGAAAACGAATCCTTTAAGGAAGAAAGTCCCCTCGCCATGGCCCTGAAGCTGGACCAGGCGGCGCGCTACGAAGGTCATCTGGGCCATAAAAAAAACGGCATATTGATACCTGAAGTGCAACCCGTCAAAAAAGATTCTATCGCCATTGCCTGCTTTGAATTGACGAATGCCCAGTATCAGGCATACCGGTCGGACTATTCTTATCCGGAGGGCCAGGGTAACTACCCTGCCCGCCTTACCTTTGAACAAGCCCAGGCCTACGTGCGCTGGCTCAGCGATAAAACGGGCGAATCGTACCGTTTACCCGGCAAAGCGGAAGCTAAAGCCTGGCACCAAAAAGCGCATAAAGCCGGCCCCAAAGAAAATACCCTCAATTACTGGGCGGGCTACGATATTCCCAGCACCGACGTACCCGGCCTCCGCCGGAAATTGGAGGAACTCCAATCCGTTTCCCTGGTCAAGGCCGCAGGCCGTTTCCCGCCCACTAAAATCGGTGAGGCCGCCGTATACGATCTGGGTGGAAACCTCGCCGAATACGCTGCCGATGGATCGATCTACGGTTACAGTGCTTATGATTTCGTGGATCCGTTTTCGGAAACGGTGGAACGCCGGGAAGGGTACGTTGGGGTTCGGATTGTGAGGGAGTAGGTATTGTAGTGGGTATTTGGTAAGGGCTTCGTGGTGCTACGCAGCGCTTACCCACTACCAACGCCCCCAATCAATAACTCACTCCCAAAATAAATATCGTCCCGAACAAGCGGAAGGGGCGCATACCCTCGGGGATTTCCTCTTCCTTGGAGAATTTCTGCCGGATGAGGCGGTAGACGCCGGTATAGCGTTGCCCCTGCGCCTCCAGTACGCCCTGTTTGCCACCGATGCTATCGCCGACGCAAAAGATGAGGAAGAACCCCTTGACGCCGTATTGGGGGCGTTCGAGGAAGGCGCCGGCCTGGATGGCTTCGCTCATGCCGAGCGGAACGATGGGATCGCGAAATTCGGGGCCGGAGGAATCGCCGGAGCCTTTGGGGCGCAGGGGGGCGGATCGCCGGTTACCGGTGCCGTCGGTAACGATGATGGTCAGGCCTTTATCTTCGGAAGTGGGAGTAAACTGGCCCCATAGGAAAGTGGGCGCTAAGGCGAGGATGTAAAAAAGGATATGTTTTTTCATGATCTTAATAATTCTCTGGCTTGCTTATTCCTTTTTACGGATAAACACCCAAAACAGATACAATAATTCCCTAATTTATACATTACCCACCGCAAAACGTCAAACCCGGGCCGCTTATTTTCCCAATGCTTCGAGTATCGCCCAACCGATGTCGTCTACGGGTTGTGCGCTATTGGACAATACTACTACTGCGGTTTGGGTGCCGGGGATCATGCCCATGAAGGCGCGGAATCCCCCGGTGCCGCCGTTCATCCAGAAGACATCGCGGTTGCTCGATTCGCTGAGCAGGGAAATGAGCCATCCGTAGCCGGTATGGGTTAACCTTTTCAGGCCGGGAAATTTCACTTCCAGGTAGGGCTGCCGCGCGGTTTGGAATACCTTTTGCCATTCCGAATCAGGAGGGTGCATTTGCAGGTAAAGGAACTCCAGCAGGTCGTCAGCCGTCGATTTAAGCCCCGCTGCGGGCGCCATACCGACAAAATTCCAGGGTGGAACGGGGCGCCCGCGGTCATTGTGGCCGGTGGCGAGGCGGTCGACCTGTTGGGGGGTGGTCAGGTATTGG
>CAYWHT010000026.1:4202-15781 GCA_964458135.1 uncultured Saprospiraceae bacterium
GGTATACGTGCGTATCCGAAAGGTGGAGGGGGATGAGTAGTTCTTTTTGGAGCAAACTGTCGTAAGTCGTTTGCTGCATATCGGCCAGCAAATGTCCCAGCATGGCCATGCCGATATTGGAGTAGCGAAATTCGTAGCCGGGCGCCGCTTCGAGTTCCAGGTTAGCCACTTCTAGGAACAATTCCTCTACGCCAATATCGGTAAATTGCTTTTCTTCGTATTCGATATCGACAAAAGGATTCCAGGTATACCAGCAACCATCGCTACAGGCCAGGCCGGAGCTGTGACTGGCCAGGTCGCAGAAATTGATGCAGACTTCGTCGGCTAGAGGATCCGGTGAGCAAGAGCGGATGGGCGCCTGTCCGGGTAAGCGGATCTCGACACAGCGTTGCGGCTGGTAGGCGGGAACCTCCGTTCGGCTTTCCAAATAAGGTTGTATTTTCTCCTGGAAACTAAAAGCCCCCTGCTTTTCCAGCCGGGTGGCCAGGGTGCCCGTAAAGACCGTAGTCAGCCCACCAATTTCGAAGAGGGTCTGCCCATCGGGGGTAGGAGCATTGCGACCCGCCATCCGGCCGTAGCCGTAAGCCTCCCGAAAGTCCCCCTGGAGGACCCCGATAACCAAACCCGCATTTTTTCTTTTTTTGATATAATTTTGCGCCTGGTCTTCCACCGTGGTGGGAATACCGGGCTGGGCGACAAGCCAAAACACCCGCAACAACAATACCGTCAGAATCGTAAACCGCATAGTTTTCCCCGTTTGGGTTAAACTAAGTGGAATCCGGCCCCTTTTACCATGACACCCCTCAACGGGAACAGTGATTTTCGTCAACTTTGAAGCATGCTGAAGCGAATATTTAAGTGGAGAAGCATCTACACCATCCCGGCTACCTTTCTCAGCGTTCGCGTGAGCTTGCTAATCTTGTTGTTGGATCTGCTGTTGGGGATTGTGGCCTACAAGCTCATCGAAGGGTACTCCATCCTGGATGCGGTGTACATGACCATTATTACCCTTTCCACGGTGGGTTACACCGAAGTCGAGCCCCTCAGCGACTCCGGTCAGTTGTTTACTTCCCTGTTTATCCTGCTCAATATTGGTATCTTTGCCTACATCGTTTCGGTCTTCTCCTATTACATCATTCAGGGAGAGATCTTTAAAAATTTGCACCTTAACTTTGTGAAATCCAGTATCGATAGTTTACAAGACCACGTTATCATCTGCGGCTATGGTAAATACGGTAGGGAAATTGCACAACATCTGGAGGATCAGGAAGTCCCGTTTGTTGTTATCGACCAGGATACGGAACTGATCGAAAGCATTCGCCGCGAGGAAGGCAAGATTCTCTACATCGGAGACGACGCCACCCAGGATGAGGTGCTGATCCGGGCTGGCGTCAAGCGGGCTAACGCGCTGATCTCCGCCCTGCCCGATGACTCCGATAACGTGTTTACGGTACTTACCGCCCGTCAGCTCAATCCCAAGGTTAATATCATCAGCCGCGCTAAATTGCCCCGCTCGCAGAAAAAACTGCTGCTGGCGGGGGCGGATCACGTGGTGATGCCCGAACAAATCGGCGGCTTTTACATGGCCACCTTGGTCAGCCGTCCCGGCGCCGTCGAGTTTTTCTACTTTATCACCAATGAATACATGTCGGACATCGGCTTCGAAGAAGTGCGCTACGAAGAGCTGCCCGAAGATTGCAAAGACCTCTCCATACGGGAACTCCATCTGCGCCGCGATACCGGCGCGACCATCATCGGGTTCAAACATTCCGACGGCCGGTACGATGTCAATCCCAGCCCCGACACCGTACTGGGCCCCAATACGAGCTTCATTGTACTGGGAAGCCGGGAGCAGATTGAAGCGGTGCGGGAATTTTTTGGAAGAAAGGGGTAGGTGGGTGTCCGCGCTCGTTCCTCGCGCGGGTAAAGTTAGTAATGCCCAATACATGAAATGCCGGTGTAACACCAATAAAAGCCCACCATTAGGTGTAGCCGGTTTGTAGAAAGTATCCGCTTCCAAGCTGGCTTGGCGCTCCGTAGGAGCAGCCTTTTTGGGATACGCAGGGAATCAGAAGATGGGGTTGCGCCGCCGACACAACCGGAACGCCTTATTACCTCTTGGCCAACCAAAAAAGGATTGAACAAACGCCCCAATTACCCGTATTGGCAGGATAATTCCGCATTATTCCACACTTTCCAGCCGCTTGCCGTAACTCGCCAAATCCAGCTCTACCTCCCAAATCTCCAAGTCACTACGGTCAAAGGTAAATCCTCTCTTTTCGAAGATCCGGATCATGCCGGTATTAGCGGGCAGCACGGAAGCTACGATCTTTTGCAGCCCCCGCCGGTGGGCAATGTCGAGGATGTAATCGGTTAGCAGGGTGCCCAGCCCCTTTTTGTGCCAACCATCGGATACGAGGATGGCGTACTCGGCGCTTTCGCCCCAAGCATCCTCGATGATGCGAACTACGCCGATCATTTCCTGGCTGCCGTCCTCTTCCGGTTGCGCCAAAGCGATGATAGCGATTTCCCGATCGTAATCGATATGGGTAAAGCGGGTGAGCCATTCGTGGATGATCTTGGGTATGTGACCAAAAAAACGCAGATATAGCGTGTCGTTGGAAACGTTTTTCAACATGCGGTTTACCAGGGGCTCATCCTCAGGCCGGATGGGGCGCAGTAAGATGGGCGTATCATCTTGCAGTTGGACTTCCCGCTCGTAACGTTCCGGGTACGGGCAGATGCTGAGGTGTTTGTAGGGCTTGGTCGTTCCGGGAGTCGCTTCCAGCGTGATATGGGCGTCCAAAACGATGCCCCCCGTTTCGTCGGCTACGAAGGGGTTGATATCGATTTCGCTGATTTGGGGGAAATCCATAACGAGGTAAGCAAACTTACACAAGGTAAACTCCAAATTTTCCAGATCGACGCCGGGGAGGCCCCGGTACCCTTGCAATAGGGGGAAGATGCGGGTGCCTTCGATGATATGCCGGGCCAGCGACATGTTGAGCGGAGGAAGCCCCAGTTGATAATCGCGGTACACTTCCACCCCGACCCCGCCACGCCCGAAGACGATGACCGGGCCGAAGAACTCGTCCTTGCGGGCGCCGATCAGTAATTCGAAGGGCTTGTCAACCATTTGCTCCACCAAGATGCCTTCCACCTCGGCATCGGGCTTATGCTGCCTCACCCGCTCCATGATGTCACGGAAAGTTTCCCGGACGGTCGGGGCATCGGGAATATTGAGCCGCACGCCTCCCAGTTCGGTCTTGTGGCCGATCTCGTGCGAGGCGATTTTCATGACGACCGGATACCCGATGGATTCGGCGAAAGCTTCAGCTTCCTCCTCGCTATTGACGATTTTATTCTGCGTAACTGGAATTTCGTAACACTGCATGAGCCGTTTGGACTCGCTTTCGGTGAGGGACCGCCGGTTCTGGCTCAACGCCCGTTCGATGATGCTGCGCACCGCTTGTCGCTGCGGGCGAAAATTTCCGGGGGCCTCCGGCGGGGTTTCGTACAGAAATTGCAGGTTACGATGGTATTGGTACATGCGCAGGAATACATCGACGGCGCTTTCCGGATAGCGGTAGTGAGGGATCTTGCCGGCTTCCAATATTTCACGACCTTCCCATACTTCGCTTTCGCCCATCCAGACGGCCAGTACGGGCTTATTGGAATGCTTGGCCGTCTTCACGACGGCCGTGGCAATTTCGGTTGGCTTCGTCATGGCTTGCGGCGTCAGGAGCACCAACACGCCGTCTACTTCCCGGTCTTTCAAGCAGTGGCCCAGCGCTTGCCGGTAATCTTCCGCGCCGGCTTCTCCCAGCAAGTCGACGGGGTTAGCGTGGCTCCAGGAGTCGCCAAATTGCTCTTGCAGCTTTTCCAGGGTCATTTGCGAGAGTTGCGCCAGCCGGCCCCCGTGCTCGATGAGAAAGTCGGTGGCTAATACGGCGGGGCCACCCGCATTGGAGATCATGGCCAGCCGGTTATTTTTGGGTCGGGGCTGCATGGCCAAGGATTGCGCGCAGTGAAAAAGCTGGGCGATGGTTTCCACCTGGATGACTCCGGCTCGCCGAAAGGCTGCTTCGAATACGTCGTTGTTTCCCGCCAATCCACCGGTATGGGAAAGAGCGGCCTGCCCGCCTTCCTGGCTGCGGCCGGCCTTGAGCAAGATGATGGGCTTATTGCGGGCGAAAGAACGGGCCGCGCTCATGAAACGGCGCGCTTCCCCCATACTTTCCATATAAATTAAAATACAGGAAGTTTGCGGGTCACTACCGAAATAATCGATCAGGTCGGCAAAGCTGACGTCCAGCATCGAACCGATGGAAACAAAGTAACTAAAGCCGACGTTTTGTTCGACCGACCAATCGAGGATGGAAGTCAATAAGGCGCCGGATTGGGAAATAAAAGCAATATTTCCGGGCAGCGCCATCCGGGTGGCGAAGCTGGCGTTGATGCCCAAGTGAGGATTCATGAAGCCCAGGCAGTTAGGGCCGATCACGCGCATGCGGTATTCGCGCGCCAGCCGCCGGATTTCCTCGAACATGCGTTTCCCTTCTTCTCCGGCTTCTTTAAATCCGGCCGTCAGGATGGTGATTCCGCCTACACCCGCTTCGCCGCATTCGCGAACCACCTTGGGTACAGAAGTAGCCGGCGTACAAACGATTGCCAGGTCGACTTGTTCCTCGATCTGGCCGACGTGGCGGTAGGCGCGCCGGCCTTGCACTTCACTGTGGCGCAGATTGACCGGATAAACGTTTCCCTGAAAATCGGCCGTTAGCATATTGTGTAGAACGGATTGTCCTACCGATCCAATTCGATCCGAAGCGCCAATAACGGCAACGGATTTCGGTTTGAGGATCTTATCGAGTTTTTTGCGCATCATACCTTACTCAGTATAATTTCCAATATTTTTTTAAATTCCCCAATGCTGCGTGCAGGTGCATTTCGTAGGTTTCCCAAACCCGCATGCCCGATTGGGTCGGTTCTTCGCTAAAGGGGCGGTCGAGCCCGTTCATGCCGGCCAGGAAGTTGAATAGCCCCTTGCGGGCTTCGTCAACGTTGTACCCACCTTCCAGGGTAGCAAACACGCGATCGAATTCGGCGCGTAGAAGGGCGCCAATTTTGTAAAATAAATTAACCGAACCTTTCAGGTCAAGCAATAAATCGTAGCGGTGGGTGTCGAAACCGGCGGATACGGCGACGACGTCGGGATTGAACTGTTTGGCCAGCGGAAGGCTGTGCTCAATAGCGTCCCAGATGATATCGTCGGCGCTTCCCGGCGGCAACGGGAAATTAAGCGTATACCCCTCGCCTTTGCCTTCGCCGATTTCATCGTAAAAGCCATGCCCCGGATAGGCGGGGTATTGGTGGATCGACCAGTACATGACCTGATCGGTATCGTAGAAGATGCGGCAGGTGCCGTCACCCAGGTGCCCGTCGAAGTCGAAGATGAGCACGCGCCGCCCCTCCCGGGCCAGCTTTTTGGCGGCGATGGCCACATTATTGAAAATGCAAAACCCACTCGAGCGTTCGGGATGAGCGTGGTGCCCCGGGGGGCGCACCAGGGCGAAGTTATCAGTTTCGGCGGCGGCCACCGTGGCGCCCACCGCGTAACAGGCCGCCCGGAAGGTGCCCGGAGAGGTGACGGCCTCCCCACCAAGGTGGCCGCCCAAAACGGCGGTATGCTTTACTTTTTCGATATAATGGGGGGTATGCACGAGCGAGAGGTAGGGCTCACCGTCGTAAAGCTCCGATACCGGAAGGTTTTTGAATACTTCCAGGCGTTTGCGGTTTTCCGGATGCATGCCCGTATCGTGATCCAACACGACGGGATGGTAAATCAGCTTCATTCGAAGGCCCGTGGTATTGGCCTCATCGGGCCGGGCCCGCTGCGGGTTAGAACTGAAAGACGTCATAACGTTCGGCATTATAGCATGGACAAGTGGCGCATATCCGTATCGGTTATCAATCCGATCAATTTATTACCCGATACGATGGGCAGGCAACCTACACCGTGGGTGCGCATGAGCTGTGCGGCCGACTTGAGCGGCGTATCCGAGGATACCGTAATCAGCTGGTTGACCATGAGGTTTTTGATGGGCATTTCTTTCCAATCCGGTGCGCCGTTGCTAAAGGAGCGCAAGTTGGTGGCCGTAACCAAGCCCGTAAGGTCTCCTTGCTTGTTTTCCACCGGTAGGTGGCGAATTTTTTTCCACCCCATAATAGACTTGACAAAAGACAAGGGCTCTTCCTGATTCACGCAGAACAGATCGGTGGACATGTACTGCCCCACGGTTGTTTCCTGTTTATTTTGTGCGTATACCCGGCGGGTGTCGATATCCGGCCAGCGGTGCACGGGTTCGCTGCTGCGCTGGCGTTCGAACCTGCCCCTGGTGAGGGTCGGAAGGGCGACGCCCGTTCCAAAGCTTTCCACCAGCTTCCGGAAGTTGCGCACCTGCCACTGCGCGCCGGTCTGCATGCTGCGCACACGCCCCTCGATGATGCCGAGGTAGCGGCGCAGGTCGTCCTCATTGATTCCCACTTTTCTGAGCCCACGCTCCGCGATGGGCAACAGCTCATCGGCAACGAGGTGGGCGGCGGGGCGCGGACCGTCAAACCAGTCAATCAGAGAATGCAGCCCACTGCGTGCGGCCCGGTAAAAATTATCCTTGGCGTTGCGGAAGGAAAAGCGTTCTTCAAAATTGTGATATTCCTCCGGGAAGCCCTTCATCAGACCGATCCAGAAGGCGAAATTGGCCATCTCGTCGGCTACGGTGGGGCCGGAAGGCAGGTAGCGGTTTTCGATTCGCAGATGCGGATAGCCGGACGAGATGCCGTAGCAGCAGCGGTTCCAGCTGTAGACGGTGCCGTTGTGCAGTTGCAGTCCTCGCAATTTCGGCGTCTGCCGGTTGCGGACCATTTCCTGGGAGTTTTCTTCTACATCGCGGGTTAGCAGGATGGGAAAGCGCGCAACCTGATCCCGGAAGATCTCTACGGGCGAGTGTTGCAACCAGTGGTCGCCAAAGGCCACGCGCGAGCGGCGATCCCGCAGATGCAGGCGGGTGCTCCGCGTGTCCACACTCTGTTGAAATAAGGCGATGCGGGTTTCCTGCCAGAGCTCCCGGCCAAACAAAAGAGGAGAGTTGACACAGGCGGCCAGCATGGGCCCCGCAATCATTTGCGACCAGTTATGGTGCGACACAAATTCTTGGGGGGGTATCTGCAAATGTAGCTGGAAACTCGTATTGCAGGCCTCAAATAATACGCTGTCGAGCTCGGCAATCAGCTCGTCTACGCCGTGAATGCGGATGTTAAAGGAGTCACCGCGCAGGGCGCGCATATTGTCGCTCAGCAGCTTATAGCGGGCCCTCGGCGTCATATTCTCGGGATGCAGATGCTCGTGGTTGATGGAGGGCAGGGTGCCGGTTAGCAGGATGCGGCTATCGAACTCGGAGGCCGCCTGATTGACTTTGCCGAGCATTTGCAGCAATTGCCGCTCGGTGAGGCGCAGGCAGTCCGGCCGCAGTTCAAAGGGGTCGAGGTTGACTTCCAAATTGAAACGGCCGATTTCGGTAGTGAAGCGCGGATCGTCGATCTGCTCGAGAATTTCCGGCCCCAGCATGGAAGGGTGCCCGCTTTCGTCGATAATGCACAATTCTTGTTCGGCCCCGATGCGCTGTTTTTTTTGCTCGAATCGGTCTTCGCGGATCATTAGGTCTAGGGCTTCAATGTCGCGCAGGACAATCTGTAGGAAATGCCGGCGGTCGGTTTCGGTCCGCGGAGCATGTACGGTCATCTCTCCCATGGTATGACAGGTTTTAGGTTAGCGTTTTGGAAATCAGGTTTTGAACACCAACAGCGGCACGTGGGTCTGATAGGCCATCTTGCGCGTGCGGCTGCGGGCGAATATGCGCTCGAACAAGCTGTGCTCCGGCGCATACATGACCAACATATCAACATCGTAGGTTTCGACAAAGTCTTCCAGCCCGGCCTCTACGGAATCGGCGGGATAATGGTGGAAGTTGATCTGTAGTGCAGGGGCATTGTTGGCGAAGAAATCCTCCAGCTCGCCGAGATTGACTTCGCCCTGATCCCTGCCAGTTTTGACGTGAACCACGTGTAAAATGGGGTTAAACGGTTCGAGCATTTGCCCGACTTTCCAAATATGATAAGGATCGGCTTCGATCAGGTCGGTGCCGTAGGCGGCAATGTCGATATCCTGGTATACGGCCTTTTCGGGAATGACCATGACGGGGCATTCCACGCGTTCCATGACGCCCGTAGTGACGCTGCCGAAAGCCCGGTCGAGGGTGTTGTGCTCCCCGCGGGTGCCCATCATGATAAGGTCAGCTTCATCGCGTCGGGCCAAGTTGCTGATCACGTTGACCGGGCCGCCGACTTCCACTTCTACCGTGATGTTGGGTTGGTGTTTGAGTTTGCGGTACTTGGCCACCTCCTGCAAGGCGTACTCTTTGAAGTTTTGCAGGGTCGCCCGGGCGGCTTCTACTTTGTCTTTGGTGGCTTTGGCCGCCATGACGGGCAAGTCCATCGCTTCGTATTCGGGATAAATGGCGTGCAGCAGTTCAATGTCGGCCCCGACTTCTCCGGCGATGAATACGCAATGCACGAAGGCGTTCTGCGCCGTGTTGGAGAAATCCGTTGGAAACAAGATCTTATTGATCGGGTAGTTCATATGGTTGATTTAGCTATGTGTTTGCCAAGACGCCCGTTGCCCGGGGATATTACCCGACTACCAGTTATGCGGTATTCGGCAAGCGTAAGCATCCGGGATCAATAAATTATTGCAAATTCGCCATTTTACAAAATTTTAGCTGCGGGCCTCATATTCTTTTTGACAACCTCTCAGTTGGTCAGGTTCGCTGGTTTTTGCGAAATCGTATCCTCGGGGTCACCGGGTTTGGATGACTTGCCGGGGCGCTTGCCAAAGATGCGTTCCAAATCCTTTTCGACCACGACTTCTTTGGCCAGGAGCAATTCGGCGAGTTTATTCATGGCGGTTTGGTGTTCCCTGAGCAGGTTTTTAGTGCGTTCGTAGGAGCGTTCGATCAATGCTCTAACTTCCTGGTCGATCAGGCGGGCGGTGGCTTCGCTGTAGGGGCGGTGCAATTTTTGTTCGTACTGCCCGGTGCTGTCGTAGAAGCTGACGTTGCCCAGTTTCTCGTCCAGGCCGTAGTAAGCGACCATGGTGTAGGCCTGCTTGGTGGCCTTTTCCAGGTCGTCGAGCGCTCCGGAAGAAATTTCTCCGAAGGTTATCTCTTCGGCGGCCCGCCCGCCCAGAACGGCGCAGATGCGATCCTGCAGTTGTTTGCGGGTATAGATCTGGTGTTCTTCGGGCAAATACCAGGCGGCGCCGAGTGATTTACCGCGGGGAATGATGGAAACTTTGAGCAGCTTGTCGGCGTGCTCCAGAAACCAACTGGCGGTGGCGTGCCCCGCCTCGTGGTAGGCGATGATGCGCTTTTCCTCCGGGGAGAGGATCTTGCTTTTTTTCTCCATGCCAGCGACGATGCGGTCGGTAGCGTCGTAGAAATCCGCCATCTCCACGCTGGTTTTTTGACGGCGGGCGGCGATGAGGGCGGCCTCGTTGCAGATATTGGCGATATCGGCGCCCGAGAACCCCGGAGTTTGTGCGGCCAGCACTTCTATATCGATATCCGGCGCCAGGGTTAATGGCTTCAGGTGGACTTCAAAGATGGCCTTGCGTTCGGTCAAGTTGGGGAGTTCCAGATAGATCTGGCGGTCGAAGCGACCGGGGCGCAAGAGGGCGCCGTCGAGGATGTCGGCCCGGTTGGTGGCGGCCATGACAATGACGCCCGAGTTAACCGCAAAACCGTCCATTTCGGTGAGCAATTGGTTGAGCGTGCTTTCGCGTTCGTCGTTGGCGCGCAAGGAAAAACTGCTGCCACGAGCCCGGCCGATGGCGTCAATCTCGTCGATAAAGATAATGCTCGGCGCCTTTTCCTTGGCCTTGCGAAAGAGGTCGCGCACCCGGGAGGCGCCCACGCCGACAAACATCTCTACGAATTCCGATCCCGACATGGAGAAAAAAGGCACCTGGGCCTCGCCCGCCACCGCGCGCGCCATTAGCGTCTTGCCCGTACCCGGAGGGCCAACCAGGATAACCCCTTTGGGAATTTTGGCGCCCAGCTGGGTGAATCGTTGCGGATTCTTGAGAAATTCGACAATTTCACGCACTTCCACTTTGGCTTCTTCCAGACCGGCTACGTCGTCAAAATCGACTTTGTTCTCCTGGGCGGCATCGAACAGTTTGGCTTTGGATTTTCCAAAATCAAAGGGGTTGGGACCACCCCGGCCCGCCCCTCCGCCAATGCGGCGAAAGATAAAAATCCATACGGCGACAATAATCAGAATCGGCAATACCCAGGAGAGAATACTAGCCCACCAATTGGTGCGGTTGACGTAGCGCACCTCCACCGGATCTTCCAGTTCGTATTGATCGCGGGCGGATTGCAGTTTGGATTCAAAGGTTTCCGCCGAGCCGATATTAAAAAAATAATGAGGACCCGGTGAGTTGGCGGGGATCTTCTCAAAGCGTCCGGTACCCAGCTTCTCGGATTTAACAAAAACTTCCACTTTTTCCCGGTTGACGACCTGCAGCTTTTCAACGGCCTGTTCGGCCAGCATCTCGGTTTCGAATTCCCGCCAACTGATTTCTTCCTCGCGGCCCGAACCGATGGCCAGGAGTTGATATAGCAAAAGCCCCAGCATGAGTAGGTAGATCCAGAATATCCCGCGTCCGAAGTTGCCCGAAGGGGACGGTTTTTGGTCTTTATTTTGGTTATTGGCCATTTCTTGCGCATTATAAGAATCAAGAAAAGGATACTTTTACCCAATCTTTCTCAAGTAGTAACCCAAAGCAGCAAAATCTTTTTTGCTTGTGTGATGAGTTATGTCAGTTTGAGGCGATGATATAATTCATTGTTGACCTGGACTGTAGCAAATAGATTGTTTGCTCTATACTAACCCTTCCAAAATGAGGTGCCATGAAAAATATACTGGCCGCCATTGATTTTTCCGACCTCACCGGTAAGGTCGTTGAAAAAGCCGGCGAATTCGCCGAGAAATACCGGTCTAAGGTCTGGTTGGTGCACATCGCCGCCTCCGACCCTGAATTTATGGGCCACGGGGTGAGTCCCAGCAACCTGCGCGACGAACGCGCCCGCATCTTACGGCGGGAACACCAAACCCTGCAGGATTACGCCAAAGATCTGAGCCGCCTCGGAGTGGAAGCGGAGTCGCTACTCATTCAGGGGCCGGTGGTGCGCACCTTGCGGGAAAAAGCCTACAGCTTGCATGCCGATCTTATCGTGTTGGGCGCTCACATTCACGGTAGTTTGTACGATAAATTGATTGGAAATACCTGGCAAGAATTAATCGAACAATCCAACACGCCCATTATGGTGGTGCCCTCAAACTGCAAAACCACCGAGTGAGTTCGGCGCTTCACCATTTTAATTTTTATTTTCCCGGTCTTGCTGCGGAAACGATTATTGTCTGACAACTCAGGATTTGTGTAAATATGTCGCCGCTAT
>CAYWHT010000027.1:0-1865 GCA_964458135.1 uncultured Saprospiraceae bacterium
GTAGCGTAATTGAGAAGGAGCACCACCACGCGCTTCATACCTTTTCGGTTTGGTCGGGTATCCCCTGATCATCAGAAACGGAAAACGGCCACAAAACTTTTTCGCTTTTAAATAATCCAATGCAGGTCGCCGCGTTCTCCATAAAAAACCCTCTTTTAAAAAGGAAAAACCGGCTGGCAAAAAAATTATCGCGCTAATGAGCATCCGGGCCCGCATAAGTCGGAATCCAAAACGGAATATTGACAAAAGAAACAGCCAGGCGACCCAGGTTATTATGAACCAACCGGTTTCGAGGCGCCGCAAACTCCTCCGGATCACCTCCGCCCCCTGGCGGAAATTGCCCGATTTCCTGATCATCGGCGCGCAGAAGGGCGGCACCTCCTCATTATTCTACTATCTTTCCCGGCATTCGGAGTTCGAACTGTCCGCCCAGAAGGAAATCCACTATTTCAACTCGAACTACTACAAGGGCATTTATTGGTACCGCAGCTTTTTTCCCTACCGGACTAGCGGTAAATTAACAGGAGAAGCCTCGCCTTGCTACCTGTTCCATCCCCGGGTTCCGGCGAGGGTCAAACGGGATCTGCCCGGCGTAAAGCTGATCGTACTGCTGCGCGATCCCATTTTGCGGGCCTATTCCCATTACCAGATGATTCGCAAATGGGGATTCGAAACGCTTCCCTCCTTCGACGCCGCCATTGAGGCGGAAGCGGCCAGGATGGTCCCGGAACTGGAAAAAATCGGTCGACGGCCCTTTTACAAAAGTTTCGTCTTCGAAAACTATTCCTACACTTCCCGTAGCCGTTATGCCGAACAAATCAGGCACTGGCGATCGTACTTTTCCCGGGAGCGTTTTTTGTTTATCCAAAGCGAATCCTTTTTCACCCATCCCCGGCGGGAATTGGAACGCGTTTACCGCTTTCTGGGGGTGTCCGATTTTCAACCGACGGATTTAAAGCCGCAGCACGTTGGGCGCTATCCGGAAATGCAGCCGGCCACCTACCAGTACTTAAAAAACAAGTTGGAAGGGCAACAGGCGGAACTTTCGGAATTGATCGGGCGGGAAATCCGTTGGGATCTTTAGCCCGGATTATGCATGGGTTCGTCGTCACGAGAAGCCCCCGTGAAATACCGCAGGTAAAGCTTGGCTTTATTTCACAGGGGCTTCGCAGTAGATGAATTCATGTGCACACTCCGGGTTAGTGCTCGAAGCCACTGACTCGCCCCGGCCGGCTCCTAAGAGCGCAGGTATGGTCGCACCAGTACGATCAGGCTAGCCAGCACAAAGCCAATAAACGCCCCGGCAATGCTACTCTTTACAACAGACCCGACGTTAAACCTTGCTACGGGTAAAACCAGGAAATTATCGATGGGGGTTACATTTTCCGGTTGGAATAGTTCGTTCTCGATTTGGGATTTTCGCTTCATCAGCTCCCGGGAAAAACTCAACAATTCGTAAGCATTTTTTCCTGTGGCGTTTTCGATGGTGACATTAGCTTGCGCCCGGTCTGCGGGAATACGACCCGACTCTGCGTATAGGTTAGTGACGACCGAGTCTACGGTTTGTATTTTTTGTTTGACGAAGGCTAGTTCATTCCGCAATAATTCCTTTTTGTGTTCCAGCCGATCGGCGGTAAAGGGAGTGCTATTGAGAAAGCTGGTCAGGGCTTCCCGCAATGTATCTTCTGCAATGGGTTCCGACATGGTCAGAGTGACGACCATGGGTTCCCGCCGAAGGGCGTAATTGTCGGAAAGGGGTTTGCCCCGGTTGTCGGTGATCTGGATGCCGGTGATCTTCTCGGCCTGCGCTTCCCGGAGAGACATCATCGCGGCGACCTTGTCGTGACGGTCGTACTGGATCAGGG
>CAYWHT010000027.1:1875-7167 GCA_964458135.1 uncultured Saprospiraceae bacterium
GGCATTGAGCTTGTCTCCTATGTCACCGAAAATCTTGGGGTGGAGCTCGTTGTAGACATAGGTCGTGCTCAGCTGATATTTTTGGGATCGAAAAAACAGCCCCGCCACGGCCAAAAAAGCCAGGATACCCATCAAAGGCCAGCTGACCAGCCAGTGTTTGGCGAGCACCCGGCCGAAAAAGCCGAAAAGGTTCCGGAGCTGTCGTCCCCACCACCCAAGGTGGTCCCGGAGATCATTCCAGGTTAAGAGCTCGTTGCCTTCCGGCTTGGATTGGGATTCCATATTCATAATTCGCGCATTGTGAAGAAACGCCCGATAATTTAGCGGTTTTGGGAAAGGTCTGCAACGATTTTCTCCTAAGGCTTTCGCCGAGCGTAAACCAAAGCAACAAATTCCTCCGAAATGAGGAGTTGCCACGCAGCATAATTTCCTAACTTGGAGGAGTAATGTGAAGTGCAATGGCTCAAGAGCAAAGTTATTCGATGAGTGCGGTAGGCCCGGAGACCGTCCTGCTTATCGGATTTTTCTTTTTCAATTCCTTTTTGCTACCTGCTGGTTTATTGTACACCACGCTTTTGACGCCGCTTTTTTTTCTACTCATTGTCCGCCGGCGCCGGTGGCGCTTTTTCATTTGGTACTTGGTTCTGACGGTTGGGCTGGCCTACCTGCACGCCAAGGCGGGCGCCGATATGGCGATATACCTACGGTCCTATTTGCTGTTTACGAGTGCGGTTATCTTTGTGCTTTGGGTTTATTATTTCGTGCGGGAGCACCCGGATCGATTGGGGCGTTACTTTCAGCAAATTGCCCTTTATAATAGCCTGTTTACGGTATTGGCCCTGCTACTGTTATTCGTTCCGGTGCTGCGGGAATTGTTCTGGTCTTTTGTGCCCATCCATCCGGCCGTACCGGTGACGCCGCGTTTGAAGATGTTGGTGTACGAGCCTTCTTTTTATTCCTTACAACTGGCGCCGGTTTTTCTATTCTATTTTACGGCTTACGTCTTTTCTCCGGGAAATAGGTATTTGCCGGGTTTACTGGCGGTCGGTTTTTCTCTGATTTTATCTCTGTCTTTTGGGGTATTGGGTGGATTGAGCATTGCCATTGCCGTGATCATTCTTTTCCACCTTCCCCGCCTGTTAGCTCGCCGGAAGATATTTTTCCTGAGTCTGCTGGGTTTGGGGATAGGCGGAATGGCGGTATACATCGTAATGCAATATTTCCCGTTCAATCCGGTGGTGGAGCGCCTGGATAAGTTGGCCGAAGGCAACGATCCTTCCGCTAGAGGTCGTACCTGGGAAGCGTTTCTATTATCCTGGCGGATTGCGGAAAAAACCAGCTACCTATTCGGTGCTGGTATTGGTCAGATCAAAGAGGCAGGCCACCAAATTATCGTCGAGTATTACAATTACGAGGGGGATTGGGCCGAGTTGGTGCGTATTCCCAACACCATGGCGGAAACACTGGCTACTTTCGGCTTGGTTGGCGCCGTAGGACGAGTAGTGGTGCAAATCGGCCTGTTCTTTTACACGAAAGTGTACCAAAATTACTACCGGCTCTTTTTGTTCACCTTTGTATTCATCTACCAGTTTACCGGAAGTTACCTGACCAACATCTACGAATACGCGATGTGGGTAGTGGTGTTTTTACCGGTTTTCCCCCAATTCGATAAACGCAATGTTCACGCCGGAAGCATTGTTAAATAATCGTCAACTATGAAAATCCTCATGCTCGCTCGATCCAACCTGTTTGCCGATCCGGGAGGCGACAGCGTGCAAATGCTGCGCACCGCAGAACAATTGCGGGAAATGGGGGTGCAGGTGGATGTCAATCCGGCTAAGCCCGACTACAACCGGTACGATCTGCTCCATTTCTTCAATATTATCGATCCGGAAGACATTTTAGGGCACATCCGGGCTACCGACCGGCCATTTGTGGTGTCCACGATTTATGTTCAATACGAAGAATATGAGCGCTACCATCGCAACGACCTCATCGGCAAAGCCCACCGCCGGTTTTCTCCCGATGGCGTGGAGTATTTGAAAACCGCAGCCAAATGGATACTCAAAGGAGAATCGATCAGCGACTATTCTTTTTTGTGGCGAGGACACCGAAGATCCATTCAGTATATCCTGCATCGCGCGGCCTGCCTCCTGCCCAATTCGGAAAACGAATACCGGCGTTTGCGAGAGCACTACGGCATCGATAAAAAATATATCGTAGCGCCCAACGGCGTCGAGCTGAAAAAATTCCGGCGCCCTTCGGCTACGGAGCGGGATATCGTATTGTGCGTGGGCCGGATTGAGGGACGAAAAAATATGCTCAATCTAATCCGGGCTGTTAAGGGCGCCGATTTGCAACTTTTTTTAATCGGACAACCGGCGCCGAATCAGCAAGGCTATTATCAAGCCTGCCGGGCAGCAGCCGGGGATAACGTTCATTTGTTAGGCCGCCTCCCACAGGAAGCGCTCCCGGAGTATTATGCCCGCGCCCGGGTGCACGCCTTGCCCAGCTGGTTTGAAACGACCGGTCTGGTTTCCCTGGAAGCGGCCTGGATGGGCTGCAATGTGGTGGTGGGCGATCGGGGGGATGTGCGGGATTATTTTGGGAAGGATGCCTGGTATTGTGATCCCGGAGATCCGGCATCAATCCGGAAGGCCGTCTTCGAAGCTTACGAGGCCCCGGTTGGAAATGAAAAACTCATCCAGCGAATTCGGGAGCAGTACAACTGGAAAAAAGCGGCCGAAAAGACGCTGCAGGCCTATGAGCAAGTGCTGCAACAAAGTAATCGCCATGCAAAAACCTGATCCCCGCCTCATCGCTTCTGATTCGCATCAAAAACAGCGAACCGCTTTTCGCTCCCTGAAAATCGGCATCCTCGGTTCCCGCGGCATTCCCAATGCCTACGGCGGCTACGAACAATTCGCCCAGCACTTGTCCCAACGGTTGGTAGCGCGTGGCCACCGGGTATGGGTTTATAACTCGTCTTTGCATCCCTACCGGGAATCGTCCTGGAAAGGCGTGCGCCTTATCCATCAACCGGATCCCGAGGATCGCCTGGGTGCTTTCGGTCAGTTTGTTTACGATTACCATTGCCTGCGCGACGCTCGCCGCCGCAGGTTTGACGTGCTCTTCCAGCTGGGGTACACCAGCAGCGCCATCTGGTTCCCCATTTGGCCGAAACAAGCGGTCAATGTGATCCATATGGATGGTCTGGAATGGCAAAGGAGTAAATACCGGCCCGCCGTGCGGCGATTTTTAAAATCCATGGAGGCCCTTGCCGCCAGGAAGGGCGACCTGTTGATTGCCGATTCGTTGGCCATCCGGGATCATCTGCGGCAGGCCTACGGAAAGGAGGCCATTTTTATACCGTACGGCGCTCCGCTCCAGCTCACCTTTGACCCCCGGCGCCTGACCGAATACCAATTGACGCCCCGGCAGTATTTCCTGGCGGTAGCCCGCTTCGTCCCGGAGAATAACCTGGAAACGCTGATGGAAGGTTACCTGGCGGCCAAGCCCAGAGAACATCTCGTGTTGGTGGGCAATACGGATGCGGGATACGGCCGGCAGTTAAAAAAACGCTTTGCCTCGGAGCGTATCCGCTTCCTCGGCGGCATTTATCAGGAAGATAAATTGAATAGCCTACGCCATTTTGCCCGCCTTTACTTTCACGGTCATTCGGTGGGAGGGACCAACCCTTCTCTGCTCGAAGCCATGGCCTGCGGGGCGCCCATTGCCGCCCACGACAACCCCTTCAACCGCGCAGTACTAGACCAGGAAGCCGCCTACTTTTCCGATGCGGCCGAGGTGGCTCGCTTGCTTCGCGAATTACCGGAACAAGACGTCCTCCGGCAATGGTGTGCGAAAAATCTCGACAAGATCCGCAAACAGTACACCTGGGAAAAAGTAGTGGACGAGTTTGAAACCCTATTTCAACGCATTACCGCCTGATGGCAGACTTTTGGTTCGCTTTTTTTGGTTTTTGCGCTTGTTGGTCTGGCGTCACTCCCAACAAGTTGCTATTTTACAATATATACCACCATCTTATTACACTGGGACTACCCCGACGAGCAAGAATCCTTCTTTTTGAGGATGGACAGCGACTTTAAATCGCGGTAAATTTCCCCGGCGGCATTACACCCTATTTTTTGTCCATTTAAAGGAAGCTTATCATTGGTCGATCGATCCGACATTAGTCGTGCGCTTTTTTTAATCATTCCCATTAGTCTTTGCCTTTCGCTGAGAATAAACACCTGGGTAATTATGGGTTACGTGTTGGCGGTGCTATCGCAACCCGGGCTGGGTAGCCGCTTTCGCGGGATATGGCGAAGCCGTTGGATCTATTTCTTTTTGGGATTGTATGCGTTGCATGCATTAGCGCTCTTGTGGACCGACGATTTCGGTATGGGCCGGTTCATCCTGGAAAAGAAGGCTTCCCTGTTCGTTTTGCCCTTATTCATTGGCATGGACCGGTCGCTGAATAAACGCACGCTTCGGCACGCGATGTTTTCTCTGGTATTGAGTTGTACCATCGTTTTGTTTTTTTGCCTGCTTCTAGCGGGATGGCGATACGGACAAACGCATGACGCCGGTCGGTTCTTTTACCACCGCTTGGGGCAGCCCATACCTCAGTTTAACGCCGTCTATTACTCCTGCTATTTTTTTACCGCATTGGTATTTACCAATCACTTGTCCGCTACCGGCTACGAGTGGCTAAGCAAGCAATGGGTTCGAAGCGGAGTCAGTGGGTGGTTGCTACTAGGATTGCTGTTACTCTCCTCCAAGTTATTCATTGCAATGACGGCGCTCTATTTACTTGCCCTGATGGCGCATCACCGTTTCCGGCGCGCTACCTGGGGGTGGGGAATAGGTTTGGGGGCTTTGCTGGCCGGTATTTTGGTATTCGGGCTAACCCGTTCGCGCTTTCAAGAACTCATTGATTCCCGCTTCGAAGTAGTGCAACAGGAACAGTACCGCTGGGATACCCCCCTAAATGGGCTGACTCTCCGGCTGGTCTTTTTGAAATTTGGTTGGGAAATTATTCAACGGGAAAATGCCCTGCTGACGGGCGTAGGCCCGGGTGATGCCCAACAGAAGATGAACGCTGCCATCAAGCGGCGCAACTTATACCACGGAAACCCCCAACTGGGCGATAGCGGCTACCTGGGATACAATTTTCACCATCAATTTATGGAGCTATGGGTGCAGGTGGGCTTGCTGGGGGTGCTGCTCTTCGCCGGCTTGCTATTGCAAGGATTAATATGGGGGTGGGGATTCGGTTGGCGACACCCG
>CAYWHT010000027.1:7177-14929 GCA_964458135.1 uncultured Saprospiraceae bacterium
CCCGTTTCCGCTACTCGTAATGACGATCCTTGGATTCTCCTTCATTGAAAGCCTGTTGGAGAGGCAGCACGGAATTGTTTTTGTCACCTATTTTCTCTATTCATTTATAACCGTTTTCAGTCATGAACGCTCCCGATCCGAAACCGATGCTCAACGCAACCTCCGCTCCCCGCATTCAGATCGGGCCAAACAACTGGAATCCTGATTTGGAGGTCGATCTGTTAGCGGCTTTAAGCAATACTGGTCGCCTCCGTTTCCAAGTGGTTAAAACCGTATTGGATGTAGGGGTATCCGTTTTGGTCCTGCTCTTTGTGTTATCCTGGTTGATGCCGTTATTGATGCTGCTGATTATCCTTGATTCGGGAAGGCCCGTATTTTTCGTACAGGAACGCATTGGCAAGGATTGCCGTCCCTTTCGCTGCTACAAGCTCCGCACGATGGCGCCGGTTAAGGGCGCCCCGGAGCATTTGCAAAAGATCAGCCGCTTTGGGGTATTTGTCCGGAATACGAAATTGGACGAAATCCCCCAGTTTTTAAATGTTTTGAAAGGAGAAATGAGTATTGTGGGCCCGCGTCCGCACATGCTCATCGATCACAATGATTTTAGCGCGCGCATCGGTCAGTGCTATTATTACCGCCTGCTCGTCAAACCCGGCATCACCGGTCTGGCGCAAGTCAATGGTCATGAAGGGCCAATTACGTCATTGAAGATGTTGCGTGGGCGGATTTTTTACGACTTGTCTTATATTCAACATTGGTCGGTTGGCAAGGAACTCCGGATCATGTGGAAGACCGCCCAAATCATTCTGGCCGGCCTTATCCGGAAGCCCGACCCTTCTACGGGAACAACAACTAATTAACCTGGATTATGCATGAATTCATCTACTACACATGAAAGATCTGAAATCCGACGTGCTCCGAACTTTGATCTACTTTGATATTTTTTCTTTCCCCATGCGGTTGGAGGAGGTACACCGGTTTTGTCAAACCCAAACCCGAACGGAGAATATTGCCGGAGCACTCGCGGAGTTGGAAACGGAAGGACGCGTTTTTCGTTTCGGGCAGTTCTATGCTGTACGCCGGGAAGAAGGGCTGGTCCGCCGGCGGGAGGCCAACTATCGGCATTCCAGCCGCAAAATGTCCCGAGCCCGGCGCAATGCCCGCCTTATCGGTCAGTTTCCTTTCGTGCGGGCGGTGGCTATTTCCGGCTCCCTATCCAAGTATTCGGCCGATGCGGATTCCGACATCGATTACTTTATCATTACCGATACTTCTCGCTTGTGGATCTGCCGGACCTTGCTTCACCTGTTCAAAAAGCTCACCTTCCTGGTCGGCCGGCAACACGACTTCTGCATGAACTATTTCCTGGACGAAAACGAGCTGGAGCTCAAAGACAAGAATATCTTCACCGCAGTGGAAAGCACCACCATCATCCCCGTCTACGGCAGCGAGGGGCACCGAAAATTCTACCATAGCAATGCCTGGGTATACCGCTTCTTGCCCAATCAACGTCCCGAAAAGTTCAACGGCTCGATGGCCGACTGCAAGGGGTGGTTAAAACAATTCTGCGAGCAATTGCTTGGCGGAAAATGGGGGGATGGCTGCAATTGGGTTTTTAAAAAGATGACCATGCGCCGCTGGCGCCGCAAATACGCTAAACAAGGCTACCCGATGGAATATTTCGATCACGATTTTCGCGCGACTACGGGGGAATCCAAAAACCACCCTTTCGACTATCAGCGCCACGTACTTGAAAGGTATCGCGATCGCGTGCAAAGTTTTTCACTCATCGCTCCCGAATCCTGATAAAATGCAAAAAAATCAAGTTCCTAAACGGTCTAAAGTGGTCCTGTACAACCCGCAGGCGGTATTTTTCGATATGCCGCTGGCCTTGCTGGCCGTGGGTTCGGCCCTGCCGGCTCACCAATACGAGCTGGTGATTGTTGACGGGCGGCTGTACCGCAACCCCACTCAAGTTCTGCTGGAGGCCTGCGAAGACGCCCTCTGCCTGGGGGTGACCGCGCTGACGGGCGGCCCCCTGCGCGACGCCATTAAAGCGACGCAAGCGGTTAAAAACCGCTTCCCTCACCTGACCACCGTTTGGGGCGGCTGGCATCCTTCCCTCTTTCCCCGCGAAACGCTGCAGGATGAACCCGCGATCGACGTAGCAGTCTATGGCCAGGGCGAGGTTACCTTCCGGGAAATCGCGGATCACTTACGCGACGGCAGCCCGCTCGATGGAGTGGCGGGCCTCGCTTTCCGGCGGCCCGACGGCGAAATCGTGCGCAATCCGCCCCGCTTACTCGAAGATATGAACAACCTGCCACCCGTTAATTACGATCTGATCGACGTCGAAGCGTATTATCGCAAAAAAGGCCGACGCCAGTTCGATTACATTTCTTCCACCGGTTGCCGTTTCCGTTGTAGCTTTTGCGCCGATCCCTTTGTTTTTAAACGCGGATGGACGGGCATCGAACCCGAGCGGATGGGCGAGGAGCTAGCCTACTGGAAAAAGAGATATCCCTTTGACGACATCAACTTCCAGGACGAGACCTTCTTCACCAAGGCCAAACGGGTAAGGGGCGTCGCCGAGGCTTTCCTGGAAAGCAATCTCCAAACAACCTGGGCGGGCACCATGCGGGCCGATCAGGGTTACCGCATGCCGGAAGAACTTTTTGACCTGTGCAAGAAATCGGGCCTGCGGCGGGCACTGGTTGGTGTGGAATCCGGCTCCCAGGAAATGATGGACTGGCTCCAAAAAGACATCAAACTCGAACAGGTTTACGTGACGGCCCGCCGTTGCCACGATCGCGATATCGGGCTGATCTTCCCCTTTATCGTCGGCTTTCCGAACGAAACCGACGAAAGTGTACAAGCTTCCCTGCGTATGGCCATGGAGCTCAACGCTATGCATCCGGCATTCGAAACGCCGATTTTTTACTTCAAACCCTATCCCGGCTCGCAAATCACCCAGGAGGTCGTTCGGCAGGGATATGAGCTGCCCAGCACGATGGCGGAATGGGCCGATTTCGACTACATCGGTTCCTCCGGTCCCTGGGTGAGTGAGGCCAAATACCGGCGCATCGAACAATTCAAATTTTACAACCGCATTGCCTGGCGCAACGGCAAGTGGTGGATGCAACCCCTGCGTTGGGCGGCCCGCCAAAGGCTGCGCGCCGAATTTTATGGGCTGCCGCTGGAAAAGTTTTTGGCGGAACGGCTGCGGCCGCAAGAACAACTATCGTAATGATGCAAGTGCTCAACTGGCCAAAAACGGTTGCCCTGTCCATCTATGGCGGATATACCCGGATCTTCCGCTCGCGGATGCCGCAGTTCCTGCTGGTGCTGGGACACATGCGTTCCGGCTCCAGCTTGCTGTTGCACCTGCTGGTCAACCATCCGGATATCGATGGGCAAGGAGAACAAAACACGCCCTACCGCAGTACGCGGGATCTCCTGCGCTGGCGCCTGCGCCAACACCGGCATCGGTGGCCGAGACCGCAGTGGCCACGCTATCTGGTCGATCAGGTCAATCACAACCACCTGACACCGAATCCGAACCTTTTCGGTCGGAAAGACTTGAAAACCCTCCTGCTTTTGCGGGAGCCACGGTTCACGGTGGCCAGTTTACTCCGGCTATCCGACCGGTTTTACGGTGGCCGCTGGACGGAAGAAGCGGCTATCGCACACTACCTGGATCGTTACCGTAAACTGGCGGAACTGGCTGGCGCTTTGGCCCCGGAATGCGCCCTTTCAATGACCTATAGCGACCTAACCGGCCAAACCGAAGCTTGTCTGACGGCCATCCAAAGGTTTTTAAACCTGGAGTCGCCCTTCAACCCTCATTACCAACGGCAACCGTTTACCGGCAAGCGGGGCGATCCCACGGAAAAGATTTATACCGGAAGCGTGGTGGCCAATCCGTCGGCATCATCAAATATGCCGCCAAAGGCGCCGGAAGTCCTGGAGGCCGCCTACGCGGAATGTTTGGATAGATTATATCCCCTTCACTGGAAAAACAAAAACTATGGTTAACCGAATGCTGCAGGCGGGCAAACGCGTCCTGGCCCAACAAACCCACAAAATTTACGAGCTACCCATCCTGATCCTGATGCCGCACAGCCGTTGCAATTGCCGCTGCGTGATGTGCGATATCTGGAAGGCTAACCAAAACGGGCAGGAATTGACACTGGAAGACTTCGCTCCGCATCTCGACAGCATGCGTAAGCTGCAAGTACGGCAGGTGGTCTTTTCCGGAGGGGAAGCCCTGATGCACTCCAACCTCTGGCGTTTTTGCGAAGCGCTAAAGAAACTCGACATCAAAATCACCCTGCTCTCCACCGGGCTGCTGCTCAAGCCGCGGGCGGAACGCGTCATCCAATGGTGCGATGAGGTGATCGTCTCACTCGACGGCAGCGAGGCGGTGCACGACCGGATCCGGGATACGCCCCGCGCCTACCGTAAGTTGGCCGAAGGCGTGACCACCGTGAAGGCGTTACGGGAGGATTTCCCCATCACGGGGCGCTGCGTGCTGCAACGGCTCAATTACCGCGATTTTCCCAATATCATCGATGCGGCCAAAACCGTCGGCCTCGACCAAATCTCCTTCCTGGCGGCCGATATCTCCACCTCGGCCTTCAATCGCCCCGAAGGATTAACCGGCGACCGCGCAGCCGATATCGCGCTCAGTAAAGAGGAAGTGAAAGAATTTGAAGCAATTGTTGAGCAAGCGGTACGGACCCACGCTGCTGAGTTCCGTCGGAACTACGTAGCCGAAAGCCCCGACAAAATCCGCAGTCTGGTGCAATATTACGCCGCCCTCAACGGGCAGGCCGAATTTCCGCGGGTGCACTGCAATGCCCCCTGGGTATCAGCGGTAGTGGAAACCAATGGCGATGTACTGCCCTGCTTTTTTCACCCAAAGCTGGGCAATATCCACGACCAGGATTTGGAGCAGATTCTCAACGCCCGGGAATCGATTGCCTTTCGGCGAAAGCTGGATGTCAAAACGAATCCGGTTTGCCGCAAGTGTGTCTGTTCGTTGTATCTAAATCCAGGTGCTGAAATCCGTTAATTTATGGCCAAAAAGCGCGTGGCGGTAATCGTACCGGGGGGAATTGGCGTCGGGCATTTCAACGAAGGGGTGCCCGCCCTGGAAGCCCTTTTGCAAGCCTTGGCAAAACAATACGACCTGACGGTTTTCCCGTTGGGTCGGATCAATGCGGATTACGAGCCGCAAGGTTTTACGGTTAAGGCTCTGCGGGACGATTACCACCGGCCGCTGCTCTGGCGGGCCATACAAACGGCTGTGCGGGTCCTTGCGAACCATCTACGGTCCCGCTTCCGGCTCATACATGGCTTCTGGGGCTATCCGGCCGGCTTCCTGGCGGTGTTGCTGGGCAAAGTATTGGGCATCCGCAGTATCGTCAGCCTGCAGGGGGGCGAGTTGGTTTACCTGCCGGAGATCGATTACGGCCAACGGCCGGATTCGCTGCAGCGAAGGCTGTTGCGCTGGAGCCTGCAACGAGCCGATCAGGTGACTACCCTGACGACTTTCCAACGGGATCTGCTGCCGGAAGCGCCGTGGCGCGAACGCGTGCGAGTTATCCCTTACGGCGTAGATCCGGATATTTTTTGCTACCGCGAATGCCGCTCCGCGGGAACCTGGCGCTTTGTGCACATCGCCAACCTGAATCCGGTCAAAGATCAGTTGGTGTTGTTGGAATGCTTTCAAAAAATACACCGGGAAATCGATTGCCGGCTGACGATCATCGGCCCCGACTTCCTGAACGGACAGCTGCAAGCCTTCGTGCGGGAGCAAGGTCTGGAAGCCTCGGTCAACTTCACCGGCTACGTGCGTCACCATCGCTTGCCGGAATACTTGCACGAGGCGCATATCCTGCTGCATACCTCCCGCCACGAAGCCATGGCGGTGGTCGTAGCCGAAGCGATGGCTACGGGCACGCTGGTATGCGGCACGCAGGTCGGCTTGATCGCCGATCTTGCGCCCGACTGCTGCCTGGCCGCCCCGGTTGGGAATGCCGATGCACTCGCACAACGGGTGCTGGCGCTCCTAAGCGATGAGGCCCGGCAACAAAGCATGCGGCAAAATGCCCGCCGCTGGTCGCAACAACACCCGATCAACTGGACGGTACAGCAATTTGCCGAACTATATAAAAATTAACCAATGCTGCATAAAACACGGCGAAGCCCAATGTCGTGTCCAACTACTAACTACCAACTACCAATTATGCATAAAGTCCTCCTCTTCAACCCCCGCGCCATCGCCCCCGGCAGTCCCCACTACCGGATTCCCAACAGCATCCTGCAGGTGGGCGCCGCCATCCATGGCCGCTACGAGTACGTCATCGTCGACGGCAACCGGGAAACCGACGCCTGGGCAAAAATCCGGCAGTACCTGGAAGCGGGAACAATTCAATATTTCGGCGCCACGGTCATGCCCGGCCCCCAGCTCAAAGAAGCCATCCGGGTGACGCAGCGGGTGCGCGAACATTTTCCGGAGGTCGTCAATATTTGGGGCGGCTATTTTCCATCCAACCACAGCCAGGTGGTGCTAAATTCCGGCCAGGTGGATTTCATCATCAACGGTCCGGGCGATCACGCCTTTCCCGAGCTCCTCGACGCGCTGGAAGCCAATGAGGACTACCGCGCCATCAAAAACTTGATCTATCGCGAAAGCGACGGGCGCATCGTCGATACGCCCAAAGCCCCGCTGGCCGATCAGAATAAGCTGCCGCGCTTGCCCTACGACTACCTGCACCGGTTCTATTCGGTCGATGGGTATCTGAAACCCACGCATCTGGGCCGGGAAACGATCGCCTACCATTCGAGTTTGGGTTGCCCCTTTCAGTGTTCCTTCTGCGCGGTGGTGCCCATCTATAACGCCCGTTGGAAAGGCAAATCCGCCCAAAATATTTTCCGGGATATTCAACACATCCGGGAAAACTACGGTGGCGACGCCATCGAATTCCACGACAACAATTTCTTCGTTTCCGAAAAACGCAGCGTGGAATTTGCCCGGCTCATCCGCCCACACGGCATGAACTGGTGGGGGGAGGGGCGCATCGATACCCTGGATAAGTATTCCGACGAATCGCTCGCCCTTTTGCGCGAATCGGGCTGCCGCATGATCTTTTTCGGGGCGGAAAGCGGTAACGACGGGCTGCTACAGCAGATGGACAAAGGCGGCAAGCAAAGCGGCGAGCAGATCAAACGCTTTGCGGCCCGGCTCAAGCAATTCGATATCGTACCCGAATATTCCTTCGTCGTAGGATTACCGGCCGAAACGCCCCGTAAAGTACAAGAGCAAATCGAAGCCGAAATCCGCTTCATTAAAGAGGTTAAGGAAATCAACCCGAAAACGGAGATCATCATCTACATCTACAGCCCAGTGCCCACGGAGGGTTCGGAGTTATACGAGCGCATCACGGAAGCTGGTTTTTCTTTTCCGCAAAAGCTGGAGGATTGGCTGGAGCCGGAATGGGAGAAGTTCGACCTGCGTAAGAATCCGCTTACACCCTGGCTGACGCCCCGCATGGTGGATAAAATCCGCAACTTCGAAACGGTCATCCACGCTTACTATCCCACAGCTACGGATATCCGGATCAGCAATTTTCAAAAGCGCGTCATCCGCCGGCTGGCGGGGCTGCGCTACCGGACCAACTTTTTTGAATATCCTTATGAGTTGAAGGCCTTGCAGAAGTTTTGGATGAAGTACCGGCGGCCGGAGGT
>CAYWHT010000027.1:14939-15668 GCA_964458135.1 uncultured Saprospiraceae bacterium
AAGGGTTTTGATGATTTTGGATTTTGCCCGTCCTCCTTCGTCGGCCGGGTAAAGATTTTGGATTGCTATGCTCGTTTAAAAGGTGTCCGTAGATTCATTTGATGAACGCAGATGGTTGGAATTTGCCATCTGGCCAACTGCCGAATAGCCCTTTGGCCATATACGTGGGATAGCGAGGCTAAAGTTTCCGTTTCCAAATCCATCATCCTACGGAAGTTCAACAAATCAACTACCATGATCTCCTGGATTAAAGCACTGCTCCCTTCCAAGTCTCCCCTGCTATCTCCCAAGGCGGCCTACCAGCGTTGGGCGGCGCATTATGAGTGCGGTGAGAACCTGATGCACCTCCTGGATCGCAAGCTGGTGGAGGACGGGCTGGCGACAATGGATCTGAGGGGGAAGACGGTGCTGGATTTTGGTTGCGGCACTGGGCGTTATTGGGATTATTTGCAAGAAAGGGAGGTGGGAGCCTGGATCGGTTGCGATATTTCCCCGGCGATGCTGGCCCGTTTGCGGGAGCGGTATCCCGATGCCCGGGTCTACGAAATAAAGGATCACCGGATGCCGTTCCTGGAAAGTGGTTCGGTAGACATGGTTTTTTCAACCCTGGCCATTGGGCATTTTCCGGAGGTGAAACCTTATTTTGTAGAATGGGACCGTGTTTTACGGGATCAAGGAATAGTTTTTTTTACCGGCAATCACCCCGACGCCTTACGCTCGGGGGTGGAA
>CAYWHT010000028.1:0-15626 GCA_964458135.1 uncultured Saprospiraceae bacterium
AGCGCAAAGCTACTTATTACACAGGGTACTAGTAAGGATAAATACCCCGGCGATTTGGTTGACGTGGTCTACCCAAAAATGAGAGCCGTTGCCGGCGGCCTAGGAAGCTTCGTAGAGCAAATCAGGATTCACAAACTTGGTTAAACTATAAATCGATATTCGTTTTTTTTTTTGGATGTTACCGGCTTCAAGCTTCCCCGCCCGACTTTTTGGCGATCGCATCCCGGATCCGGGAGGCGCTTTCGTAATCTTCTTTAGCCAGCACCTGATCCAGTAAGCGTTCCAGCTCTTCCAGGGAATAGTCCAGCAAAGTGCCGCGCTTTCCGGAAAAAGCCTTACCGGGGCTTTCCAGCATGATGCCGGCTTCCGTCATCACGGCTTCGGTGGTGTAAATGGGGCAGCCGAAGCGAATAGCTAGCGCGATGGCGTCGGAGGAGCGCGCGTCCATATCCAGGGAGCTGCCGTCCGGCTTTTTGCCGATTAGCCGGGCGTGGAAGGCGCCCTCCACCAAGCCGGAGATCAGCACTTCGGTCAGTAGGATGCGACAGTCATCCAGCATCGCCTTGAAGAGATCGTGCGTTAAGGGCCGGTTGGGTTGCATCCGCTCCAGCGCCACAGCAATGGCTTGCGCCTCAAAGGAACCGATCACGATGGGCAGCCGGCGAAAGCCCTCCTGCTCCTCCAGGATCAGGGCGAAATTCCCGGGATGGGACTCGCTATTGGCCAGAGCGATAATATTGAGTTCAACCTTCTTCATTCCATTGCTGGTCCATCTTGATAAAACGGCACAATTCCTCCACCCCGGAAAAAGGGGCTACGACTTGTCCGCCCTGCAGGAGCTTATACAAGCCGGGGCCTTCCACTTCCACCGCGTAATCGCCGGCTAGGTAAACCATTTTACCTTGCTGGGCGGTAACTTTCAAGTTAAAGTGCTGCAACGCAAAAAGCAAAAATTCTTTGGGATCCACTTCCATAAGCCTAGAAATTGGCAGACAGGTTTTCGAATAAAACATAACCGCCGTAACCGATGCAGAGGACGGAAGAAAGCAGGATCAGCCCCCGCTGCAGCCGGTAGTTGGCGCTCCATTTTTTAGAAAAGGGCAAGGAGAAGATGCCGGCGGCCACCAGCATGCCGAGCACGGAACCGACGCCGAAGATCAGTAAATAGAGCATGCTGTTAAAGGCCCCCTGCATTTCGGTCATCACCAACAGCACCATGGCGCCGCTGCCCGCCAGCCCGTGCACGAGGCCCACGCCGTAGGCCAGGTGGTGCCGGGCATGCTGATCGACCAACTGCTGGTAGTTGCCTTTCTTTTGAAAATACTGACGCAGGCGGTAAATGCCCAAAAGGACTAACATCAATCCTACGGCCGCTTCGAAGTAGCCGAAGTAGCCTTCCGAATACCCCATCCGCCCGACGATGATAATCAGGCCGATCAGGAAAATGGTGGAGGTGTGTCCCAGCCCCCAGAAAATGCCGTCTTTGATCGCCAACAACAACTTATCTCGTTTGGTGACAATATTGCTGACCGCCACGAGATGATCCGCCTCAAAGGCGTGCCCAAAGCCGACCACAGCGGCAAAAAGCAAGGGAAAGGTGAATTCCATAGCTGTAATTTATGGATTTAGTTGATAAATAAGGATGCGGTGATTACCGGTATCGGCGGCCACCAGGGTCGTTCCTTCCGTACAGATCTGGAAGGGCCAGTACAGGCTGTTTTCGGTGGTTCGAAGGGTGCGCAGGTTGTCGCTTCCGGTTTGAAAGTCGGGTTGCCCGAGCAGTCCATCGGCCGCCGGATTGTGATTTTGGGGCAGGTTTTCGAACCAAAGCAAGCGGCTATTGCCGGTATCGGCCACCCACAGGCCGTCGCGGTAAAAGCAGGTGTCATAACACCAGTTGAGGGTATGGGCTTCGGGAAACCATCGATACTGATTTTGCCCGTTGGCTTCCAGTTCAGGCTGCCCGATAACGGTCTCGGCGCGCTGCCGGAAGGCCGTCTGCCAATCCCGCCACAACAACACCCGGTAATACTGGGTATCGGTAATGGCCAGTTCACCCCGGGGGCCGACTTTCACACTATAGGGCCATACGGGATCGCAGGTTTCGTAGTCGCGTTCCTCGAAGCTCGCTTTACCGATTAGGCCGTCGGCGGCGGCGTAGTTTTCTTCCGGAATTTGGTCAAAATACAGGATGCGCCGGTTGCCGGTATCGGCGATCCACAGGCGCCGCCCGTCGGAAAAGAGCCCGTAGGGCCAGTGCAGGGAGCGGGCGTGGGGAGCGGCGCCGATGCCGCGGACGTTGGGGTCGTTCTGCTCAAAACCGGGCTGTCCGATGACGACGTCGGCCGCCTGTCCGGAAGACTGAGGCAGCTCGCGCCAGATCAATACCCGGTGATTCCAGGCATCGGCAACGATCAGCCGCCGCCCATCCGACCACAGACCCGAAGGGTAAAAGAGGCTGCCGGCATGAACAGCGCCGTGGGCATTGCGCCCCGTAGAAATCCCGGAAGGTTGCCCCAGCACTAGGTCGGGTGGAGCGTGTTCGCTTTCCGGCAGTTGCCGCCAAAGGAACACCCGGTTTTGGGCGGTGTCCGCCACCAGAAGGTGATTGTTGACCAAAAAGACGCCACGGGGCGCCAACAGCGGGCTGTCGGCAGCCCCCAAGAAGGGACGGCCCTCCACGGCCAGGGTATTCGCCAGGATATTCAAAGTCGAAACAAGTTTTAGCGGTTTTCCTAACAAATGCGGGGCAATTGCTCGCCCACCTGCATATTCACTACGCGTTTGCCGCCGATGCCGCTAGTCAGCACTACCTGGCCGGCATGCTCATCCACCACCTCACCGATGAGGGCGGCCCGGGCGCCGGCATCGGTCGCCTGCATACGCTTGACGCAAGCCTCCGCTATTGCCGCATCCACCAGGGCGAGGAAAATACCTTCGTTCGCCACATAGAGGGGGTCGAGCCCCATAATTTCGCAGGCGCTGTACACCTGCTCGTCCACCGGTAACCGGCCTTGCTGCAGGTCGATGCCCAATCGCGCCGAGCGGGCGATTTCGGTCAGCACCGTCGCCACGCCACCCCGTGTAGGATCGCGCAACAGATGGATCTGCTCGCCGAATTCGTCGAGCAGGCTTTGCACCAGCGGTGACAAGTTGCGGGTATCGCTTTCGATATCGGTCTCGAACTGCAGGCCTTCGCGCACCGACATGATGGCCATGCCGTGGGTGGCCAGATTGCCCGAAACCAAGATCTTATCGCCGGCCCGCACCCGGCCGGTGCGCAGATCGGCCCGGGGATGAATACGGCCGACGCCCGTGGTGTTGATGAAAATCTGATCACCCTTGCCGCGCTCGACGACCTTAGTGTCGCCGGTGACCACCACCGCCCCCGCTTCTTCACAGGCCCATTTGATGGAGAGCAGGATCTCCCAGAAGGCTTCCATTGTCAATCCCTCCTCGATAATAAAGCTCAGCGACAAATAGTCCGGGCTAGCCCCGCACATAGCCAGGTCGTTGACCGTGCCGTGCACCGACAGATCCCCGATATTGCCTCCCGGAAAGAAGACGGGAGCAATGACGAAGCTGTCGGTGGTGAAAGCGGTAGGGCCCCGGAGTTCCAGGCGGGCGCCGTCGTGTCGCTCGTTCAGCTGTTCGTTTTGGAACAGGTTGAACACCCCGCTGTCCAGCAATTTATTGGTAAGCATGCCGCCGCTGCCGTGCCCCAGGGTAATCTGTTCGAAATCGAGTTCCGGCATCGGACAGTTGAGTTGCATCCTGCGTTTGTGGTTCGCCATAGTTGTTTAGGAAATCGTTTCCAGGTCCTCAATGGCCTGATGGAAATGGTAATAAGCGGCGCAGGCTCCTTCGGAGCTCACCATGGGGGCGCCGAGCGGGCTTTCGGGCTTGCATTTTTTCCCGAATTGGGGGCACTCGTGCGGTTTTTTGACGCCTTTGAGCACCTGTCCGGCAATGCATTCCTCGCTTTCGGGCGCCTCGGCGATAGCGACCGTAAATTTGCGCTGGGCGTCGTGCCGGGCGTAAACCTCCCGAACTTCGTAGCCGCTTTGCGGAATTGTTCCGATGCCCCGCCATTCGCGGTCGGTGATGGCGAACACCTGCTCAATCACCTTGCGGGCTTCGGGATTGCCATGAGGGCGCACCACCCGGCTGTATTGGTTTTCCAGCCGGGCTTCAGCCCGTTCCAGCTGACGGATGGTCATGGCGATACCCTGCAGCAGATCTACCGGTTCGAAGCCGGTGACTACGATCGGAATGCGGTAGCGGTCCACTAAGGGAGTATATTCGCCCGTGCCCATGATCGTGCAGACGTGGCCGGCGGCCAAAAATCCCTGGATGTGGCTTTCCTCATCGTTCATCACCGCCTCAATAGCCGGCGGCACCAACACGTGGGAAGCTAAAATGGAATAGTTGCCGGCGCCCATGCGGTGGGCGTGGATTACGGAGAGGGCGTTGGCCGGAGCCGTCGTTTCAAAACCGACGGCAAAGAAAACCACTTCCCGCTCCGGATGCGCTTTGGCCAGCTTGACGGCTTCGAGCGGAGAGTACAGCACCCGCACATCAGCTCCGTTGGCCTTGGCTTGCAGCAGGCTCTTTTCCGAGCCCGGCACGCGCAGCATATCACCGTAAGAGCACAAGATCACCCCTTCCTTTTCGGCCAGGTAGACCGCCTTGTCGATCAAGTGCAGGGGAGTTACGCAAACCGGGCATCCCGGGCCGTGCACCATGGTAATTTCGGGGGGAAGCAAATTGAGCAGCCCGTTTTTGACCAGACTGTGGGTTTGCCCGCCACAAACTTCCATAATCTTCCAGGGCCGGGTGGTCATCTTCCGGATCTGCTCCAGATATTGCTCCACCATTTCCGGGTTGCGATATTCGGTTAAATACTTCATCATTGCTTGATTTTAGGGTGCGACAATAGTAAAAGCAGGCTCATTCCGACTTCTTCGGGAGGTAGTCCTGAATCTCCTCCAGTTCTTCTAGTTCCCCGATTTCCTGTAAATACTGGAAGGTCCGGTTGGCCTCCTCGGGATCCACAACACTAATGGCTACGCCGACGTGAACGAGGACGTAATCGCCAATTTGGGCGCCGGAAACCATTTCCAGGCTGGCCTCCTTGACGATGCCGCCAAAAGACACCTTGGCCATGCGCACTAATCCATCGTATTGATCTTCAATGGCGGTAATCTTACCGGGTATCGCTAAGCACATAATGATCAGATTTATGCTTGGTGGATAAATGTTGCTTATTTTTAATGTAGTGACAAATGAGCTGACCGAAAGACACGCACTCGTCGTTGGGCGACAATTGTTCGTGAAAGAACAGTTCATGCTTTTGCGAAAGGCGGTGCAGGATCAAATCCACCAGGAAAGCGTTTTGGAAGACGCCTCCGCTGAAGGCAATGCGCTGCGCCCCCCACCGGCCTGCCGTACGCGCTATCCAATCTACTAGGGTGGCGTGAAACCGGAGGGCGATTTGCCCACCGGGAACTCCCTGGTGCCGGTCCCGGAGGATCGCCCGCATCAGTTCCGTGGTGGGCAGATTACCTCCCTCCTCTCCTACCGGATATCCGGCCGGAAAAGAATCACCGGTTGCTTCGGCCTGGCGATGCGCCAGAGCTTCCAGCCGCATTGCCGCTTCTCCCTCGTAGCTTTGCCGGTCGGCAAGACCCAACAAGGCGGCTACGGCGTCAAAAAGACGCCCCACGCTGGAGGTTTGTAAAGCGGCGGGCTTGCTCAAAAGCTGCCGGTATATGCGCCATTCGGTGGCGTTGAATTTATCTCGCAGCAGCGACTCGGCTTCCGCAAGACGGTGCGCCGCAGCCAGCGCCGAAATCCTAGGCTCCCGCGGCATTTTATCGCCCAACAGAAAATCGAAATATTCCAGCTGCGCGATTCGCCGGAAGGCATAGTCCTCGTACAGAAAAAACTCGCCGCCCCAAATCTGGCCATCCTCACCCAGGCCGGTTCCGTCCCAGACCACGCCCAATACCGGAGACGGACTTTCTTGCAGGTGATGTTCTCCCAGCACCGCCCCAAAGTGGGCGAGATGGTGTTGCACTCGCTGAGCGGGAACCCCCCAATGCCGGGCAAGCGCTTCTCCGAGCCGGGTAGACGGATAATCGGGATGGGTGTCGACAAGTACGGCCGCCGGTTGGTATTCGAAGAGCCGGCACAAGTGCGCTAGCACTTTCCGGAAATTTTGTTCCGTTTCAAAATGATCCAGGTCACCCAGATACTGGCTGATGTAGACTTTTCCCCGGTGCAGCAGTGTAAAGGCGCTTTTCAACATGGCGCCCATCGCCAGCAACTGATCTTTGGGCAGTTTCAGGCCTGGAGGAAGATAGGTCGGCGCCAGGCCGCGTGACCGGCGCAGAACGATGCGTTGCCGGCTACGGGGCGTGTACTGCACGACACTGTCATCCTGAGGCAAAACAATCGGTCGATTATGGGTGAGTATCCAGTCGGCTACGGCCGTCAACTCCGTTTTTGCTTTTTGGTCTTCGTATATAATCGGCGAACCGCTAATATTTCCACTCGTGGCTACTACCGGACCGCCGAAGCGGCGAAGTAACAACTCAAACAGCGGGGCGTAGGGCAACATGGCGCCTACGCGCGAAAGGCCAGGCGCGATATCCCCGACCGGCAGCGAGGGCGCCGCGCCCCCCCGCAGCTTCAGCAAGGCGATCGGCGCTGCCGGGCCCCGCAACTCCGCTGCGGCCTGCTCATCTAGTTCCAGTGTGCTTTCCAGGCTTTCGCGATCGGGAAACATCAACGCCAGCGGTTTGGAGGGACGCGCCTTCCGGGCCCTCAGTTTGCGAATGGCCGTCGAATTACGGGCGTCACACGTCAGCAAATAGCCGCCAATGCCCTTGAGGGCGACGATCTCCCCGGCCAACCAGGCCTCCACTACCCGGCGCAGCGCCTCCTGTTGGTTCTCAAAGCGCTCCCGATCGACCGAAGGCAGTAGAGACAACTTGATGGCGCAATCCGGGCAAGAGTTCGTTTGGGAATAATACCGCCGGTCGAGCGGATTTTCGTACTCGTGACGGCAGGAAGCACACATCCGGAAAGATTGCATGGTGGTTGTCTTCCGGTCGTAAGGCAACCGCTGGATGATCGAATAACGGGGCCCGCAGTGGGTGCAGGTGATAAAGGGGTAAGCCCGCCGGCGGTTTCGGGGGTCCTGCAATTCCCGGCGGCAGTCGGAGCAGAGGGCGAAATCCGGGCTGAGCAACAGGTCAGCCGGTCCATCCGCCTCGCTGTGCAGGATGCGAAAGCCATCGAAAGCGGCAGCCTCGGCGCGGTGCAGGCTGTGCCCGGTAATACGCGCCAGCCGGGGCGCCTCCTCCACAACGGCTTGCCGAAAAGCATCCGCCGTGGGCGCATCGGCGTTAAAGACCATGCGCACGCCGTCGGGGCCATTCTTCACCCATCCCCGCAGGTCGTACCGGCGAGCCAGGCGGTACACAAAAGGCCGAAAGCCGACGCCCTGTACCTGCCCTTCGATATGGATCCGCCAGGTCGTCATATCAGGAAGCCGCTTGTGTTTCGGGAGTCGCCTTTTGCTTTTCGGCTACTTTATCCAGTAGCCAATCGCACCAGGCTTCCAACCCTTCCGCGTTGGTGCTGGATAGTTGCATAATTTCGATATCCGGGTTGATGTCACGCGCATCCTTTTGGATGGCTTCGACAGAAAAGGGGAGGTAGGGCAGCAGGTCCGATTTGGTAACCAGCATCATTTCGCTGGTCAGGAACATGCGCGGATACTTTTTGGGTTTATCGTCTCCTTCGGTCGTCGCCACCAGGGTAACCCGGTAATCCTCTCCCAGGTCGAAAGCTGCGGGGCAAACCAGGTTGCCCACATTTTCAATGAATAGCAGCTCGACCCCCTGCAAGTCCATCCGTTCCATGGATTGCCAGACCATTTGTGCTTCGAGGTGGCAAATGCCGCCGGTGACGATTTGGAGGGCGTCGAGCCCTACTTCGCGCAGGCGTTCGGCATCGCGCTCGGTTTCGAGATCGCCGACCAGGACCTTCATGCTGACCCGGTCACCGATGCGGCGGGCGGTTTCCTGCAGCAGGGTGGTTTTCCCGCTCCCCGGCGAAGAGGTGAGGTTGATCACCAGCGTGCGCTGCTGCTCCATTTGCTTGCGAATGCTTTCGGCCACGAAATCGTTGGCCTTGAGCAAATGCATGGTCGTATTGTCACAATTGACGCTACCCCGGGCGCCCCGGGAAGATTTCGCTATTTTGCCCATAATTATCTTTAGTGATTTTTTAGTGTAACAAACAAGTTAAGGAGCTTTTCGTGTATTGGAAAGCATTTCTCTGGCTTAGCGGATATTTTCCTGCCGGCCTTAGCTTCATATTTCGACCTCTTCTTCAAAATGCACCCGGTGGATGAGCAATTCGGTTCCCTGCACCAAATTGTTATTGGGGATTCCGCAGCTTTCGCAGACGAACTTGTACTGTTGGATTCGGGAGTAGTGATCGCAGGCCGCGCAGTATACTTTTACGGGAACCATTTCGATTTCCAATGTCACGGAGCGGTATTTATTTTCTACGGTGGTGAGGGCTTCGAAAGCGCTTTGCATCAGTACGGGCTCTACATTGGACAGCTCTCCCACCTGGAGTTCGATGAGCGTCATGCGTTGAAGTTCGGCCGCGGTGAATTCCGCTTCCAGGGTGTCGAAAATACTTTGCACCAAGGATGCTTCGTGCATAAGATTAATCGTTTTTCGCGCTTTGATAAAGTTCGCGCAACATTTGGAGATGTTTTCGGGCCTCTTCGACCATGGTGGTTGCTTCGGTAAGTTGGAGGACTTCTTGCGCTTTATCCCACATGTCGGTGTAGCGCGCCTCGTTGAAGGGGGTTTCCTGATTGCCGGCCCGCCAACTGGCTTCCAGGTAGTTAAGCAAGGTGGCGGCCCGTTCGCGCGGATAATCGGTGGTGCGTACGCTCAGTGCTTCCCGGTAATACCACAAGGCTTTTTCGAAATTGTCGGAATGAAGGGCGGCCGGAAATTTCGTCAGCGCATTGCCGTAGTTATTGGTGATCATGCCGTATTCGTAGGGGTAATCGGCTTTGGTGAAGAAGCTCAGCGCTTCGTCGAAGGAAGCAGCCGAACGCCCCGCCCAGATGCTTCGGTATTTGGGTTCGGCCGGCATTTCGGCGTAGAGAACGGCCAGGTGGTGCTGGATATCGGCATAGTTGTCCGGACGGGTGTCCCGGGGATAAACCTTCAGCGCTTCCAGGTAACTCTCGATAGCCGGTTTGTAAAATTGGGGGTTGCCCTTTTGGGCCCAGCGGTAGAGCAGGGCGCCCTTGTCGAGCCACGCCTGCCCCGCCAACGCGTTCAGCTGTTCGGCTTCGAAAAGGCGGATGGCTTTGGTCAGGTAACCGAGTGCTTCGGTAAGGCTGTCGGAGCGGTGCGCGATTTGGGCGGCATCCTGCAGCAGGAGGGCCGTTTCGGCTCGGCGATCCTGCTTTTCGAAATACTGAAGCGTTTCCCAGAGGGTGTTCTTGAGGCGGGTGAGTAGCTTATCGTCTTGCCCGTCATCGAGTTGCCGCATCCATACTTTAGTCAAGAGTGCGCGTAAGGCGTAGCGCGCTTCTTCGGAGATCTCATCCTGCAGCGCTTCTTGTAGTCGAAGATCCGCGCCCGAGGGATTGTTGCGGTCGAGTAGCCGGGCGGCAAAGTGCTTGGCGGAAAAGGCCCGGTACTCGGCATTGGGCGCGTGCTCGAGAGCCTGTTCGTAAAACTGGCGGGTTTCGGCGGGGGCGCCCCCATCGTCCAGAGCGCCGTAGTGCTGCAACACGGCCAGATTGTGACGCAGCCGATAGGCGTCGAAATCCCCACCCGACTCCAGCAATTTAAAAAGCGGACGCAGTTCCTCCACCTTGATGGTTTCTCCCCGCTGCAGCCGGTAAGTGATGAGTAATTCGAGTCTCAGTAGATCCTCTTCTCCCAGATAAGCCCAGGCTTTTTCGATATTGCCCAATTTGGCGAAAACAAGCCCCAGGAAGTGCTCCGGATCGAACGACAGCTGTTGAGCCAGTAAATAGGGCGGACCGGCCTCCCGCCAGTCGATGGGCAGTTCGATTCCCCGGGCGTTGACGATCAGGCTGTCGTAGCTGGAGCGGGGCGGCCTTTCCAGGTAGTCGCAGCATTCAACCAGCTCCGGCAGCCTTTCTTCCTTTTCCAGGAGCCGGCGAATCGCTTCCAGGCGTTCAGTTGTCGCAAATACGTAGAGCATTACGGTTTGTTTTTATGGTGCCGCGGGCATCTTTGCGAATGCCCCGCTGCATGATGCGAGCGAAAGTACGCGCCTTTTGCTCGGAAACGTAGGCGTCAATCCAGCGGCGGATCAACTTAAAGGGATTATCGGCGGCAATGTAAACCATATTTAAATGCCAGAGCCCATTGCGGTATTGCAGGTCATAGCGCACTTCGGTGTCCAGGAGCCATTGATCCGCCTCCAGCAGCCGCATATCGCTGCGCCCCCCCGGTGCTTCCGGGGAGCGGGGAACTGGCGTCAAATTGGAAGCGATGAACATAGCGCAGCTGCGGTTTAGCGGTTACAGGGTCACTTTCAGAACCCCCAGGCCGGCCTGGAGCTCGTATGGCAAGTCGCGATCTTCTTCCCGGACTTGCTGGTCGATCAGTAGCTCGTGCAGGGCGATGGATTTATCTCCCTGCAGGTTGCGATCTTTGACCATATGCTGTTGCACCTGATGCAATTTTTTAAAATCCTCATCGGTTACCGGGGCTATTAGCAGCAATTGCCGGCCGGGGTAGTAGACCACGTACACATTTTCGCAATCGCCGAATACGGTTTGCGCCAGCTCGCCGTCGATGTGCAAATGACTGGCCCGCAGACGCACCGGACTGGCGGAGGAGGCGCCGGCGCGAAACTGCGACTGAAGATGTCGGGGTGGAATGAACATACTCTCCAGGAGTTAAGCATTTACAGAATTGGGATTCAGGCTTCCTTAAGCTCGGCCGATAAAGTTTGCGCCACCTTTTCACCGCCCTTTTTGGCTTCCGCGCTCATGCCGACGTTGAAGCGCGTATCTTCAACGGCGACCAGGTAGACGGTCACCTCTTCCGGGTAGGCGTCACCCAGCATTTTGCGAGCGTAGGAAAGGGCCTGGTTCCATTTCAGGCCGTGTAAAAAGACCATGGGATCTTCTTCGATTTCGGCTTCCACCTGGGAGGCCGGCAGCCGGAATACCGTTCCAACCGGCTCTCCGGAATTGATGACGGCGTCGATCAAAATGATGCGCTGGTGACCTTCTAAGCGGTAAAGCACCTCAAATGCCGACGTTCCCATATCAAACAAGCTGACGTTGGGCTGGGCGCCCAGCATTTCTTGCAAGCGATCGATCACGAAAATGCCGATACCGTCATCGGCGCGCACTGGATTGCCGAAGCCCATTATAGCGACGGCTTGGGTGGTTGATTTTACCATGAGCTTGCTGATTCGGGCGGCGGCCCGGCCATTGTTGAGAAAGGGACCGCCGCCGTTCGAACTACAATTTGAATTTCGTCAGTTCCTTACCCGATTTATTGTCGTGGGCGTGCACGGTGCACACTAGACAGGAATCGAAAGAGCGGGCCACCATGCCCACTTCCACGGGATCGTGGGGGTCTTCGATTTCGGTGCCCTCGAGGGCCGACTCGATGGGGCCGGCCTGCTCGTCCTTATCGTTAGGCCCGACATTAAAGGTGGTGGGGGTTACCATTTGGTAATTTTCGATCACCCCGTCCTTGATTTTGATCCAGTGGGCCAGTGCGCCGCGCGCCGCTTCGGTGGCGCCCCAGCCTACGCCTTCCGAGGGTTCTTCGGGTTTGATGTAAAATTCGTCATCGAGCTGCACCTGGGAGAGCCATTCATTGGCCATGACAAAGAGGCGTGGCGCTTCGTGCATGCGGGCTAAAACGCGGGTGAAGACGCTGGGTCCCATTTTTTCCATGATGTCGCCGAAGAGCGGATCCCGGAACTGATGTTCGGCGTTGGCCGGATTGGCGGACATGATGACGCGCGCCAGCGGTCCGGTTTCCACCGAGTAGCCATCGAAGCGGGGGGCCTTGGACCAGCTGTATTTGCCCGAAAAGTCGGTATTTTCGAGATTGGCGATGCCGTCGGCGGCCGTCGGCGCGGGCTGATCAAAAGGATGCAGCCCGTCTTCCTGATTGAGGTACCAGGAATGCTTAACGTGTTCCGAGACCAGCTTTTGGTCGGCCTCGTAATATTGACGGCCATCCCAGAAGCCGGCGGGACTGATGGTGGCGGGGTTGCGGTTGTCGAGGCCCGGCCGGTTATACATATCTTTATGCAGGTAAGTGCCCCAGGCCAGGAATTTGCCGACGCCCTGTCCGAACTTGTCGAGTCCAAATTCGAGGCCGGCCCGCAGGAAGAGCCCTAGATCGCTGTTGCGATGGGATTCGTTTTCTTCCAGCCATTCCATGAGGTCATCCCAGGACTGGACTTGCAGGTAGCGGTCGATGGAGCAGCCCAACCAGACCTTCTCCAGCCAATCGTTGCGGAATTGATTGAGGATGGAATGCGCCCGGGTGATGTCTTTGAGGGTGGGCGCGCACATTACCCCGCCGGGAATCATGTAACTGGAGTGGGGCCACTGCCCGCCAAAGAGGGCGTAGACTTCCACGGGGCGCCCGCTGGCGGTCACGCCGGTTTGAAAAGAAGTGCCCACGTAGGCGGCAAAGCGCTTGACCACCTCTTGGTAGAGCGGCTTATTGGCAAATTTTTTATTGGCCATATCGGTTGCGAAGATCGCGTAAAACCAACGCGGAATGCTTTGCATCGTCTCGCTCGCCTGGCCAATGGCGCGCAGCAATAGCGCGTTGGGGGGCAGGGTGGTTTTCCAGGCTACATCCAAGGCCGAAGAGGCGCAATAAAGGTGCGAACCACCGCAGATGCCGCAGGCGCGCGGCGTGACGATCAGACCGGATTGGGGGTCCTTGCCGACGAGAATTTTCTCGAACCCGCGGTACATGGCGGCCTGTGTGTGGGCGCGCGTCACCACCCCATTTTCCATGTATACTTTGACATCCAGGTCGCCTTCTACCCGGCCAACCGGTGAAATATTGAGTTCTTTAAGAGACATGGGTTAGCTGATTTTAGTAGTGGACAGTTATTTCGAATGCTCCTTAAGCGAGGCGGGCGTAGGCGAAAACTTGCCGACGCCGGCTTTGAACCAATACATGAGTTTGGACTCGCCATCTGGAACTTCCCTGGGCAGGAAACCCAGGTATTTCATGGTTTTAAAGACGCTTCCTTTTTTGAGGTCGTGATGCGGGAAGCCCGGTTCGGTGCAACCCAGACAGGGGTGGTTGACCCGGGTTTTGCTCGACTGGCGATTCCACAGAATGCGATTGCAACTGGCGCGGGTCATGGGGCCGCGACAGCCGACCTCGTAGAAGAGGCACCCTCCGCGCCGGCCGAAGTTGCCGTCGATTTTTTCGGCGAAACTGCGTACGTTAGGGCAGCCGGCCTGTACGAACTCGGTGAAAAAGGTGCGTGGGCGGTGAAAGTCGTCGAGCAGCACATCATCGGTGCGACCCTTGGCGATGGCTACCAGGATCTGGGTAATCCAATCGGGATGGGCCGGGCAACCGGGGATGTTGATAACCGGCAAACCACCTTTGGAAACAAAATCAGGCCCGAGGAATCCGCCCTTTTGGCGCTTGTGAAATTGCAGGCCGGTCGATTCGGTGGGATTGGGAGGCACGGCGGGAATACCGCCCCAGGTCGCGCAATCTCCGATAGCCACCACAAATTGGGCGGCCGCCGACAATTCGCGCACCCATTCAATCATGGGCCGTTCCGCAAAATAGTTCATTTTGCCGGAACCGTCGGGGCCCTGAATGATGGTGCCTTCAAAAACGAAAACATCCAATTGGGTTTTACCCGAAACGCAATCTTCCAACAGCTCACTTACCTGGTGACCGATTTCCAGGCCAATGGTGGGATGCCAAAGAATGTTGATGCCGAAATCGACGATTAGCTCTACAACCGTCGGTTCTTCCGCGTCCAGAAAGGACATGGTGTTGCCGCTACAGGCGCCGCCCTGCAGCCAAAGCACGTTTGCCATAACGCTATTGTTTTTGTTCATAAAGAAATTTCGTCTCCGGCAGGGAGACAAAATTCCATTTGCGAGTTAATCGCTAAATCCAATATAAGAACTGTCCGGGCATTAGAAAATCTTTTCTAGACTTTTTTGAAAAAATTTTCTAATTCTTGGAAAATATTTTCTACCCGTAGTCTGTCAATCCAAAATTTGTGAATGTTGATTTGGCAGATTATCCCCCGACCATTAGCCCGAATTATGCATGGGTTCTTTGTCACGAGCCGCTCCTAGAAAACCGACAGTTATTGATTGCTCAACGCTAAGAGCTTTTTTGGCGAGCGATTTCACAGCAAGCTTGTCAAAGGTGGGAAGGATAGAGCAGCGGGACGATCAACTGCTCGAATTCGGCTTGGCCTTTAGGGGTAAAGTAAGGAAAGAACTGATTCCAGATCAGGCGTTTAAACTGCTCGCATTTGGCGGGTGTAGCGGCTTCCCGGCGAAATTGCTGGGGCATCCGGAAAGCGATGAGCAGCCAGGTGGTTTGGGCGAGGCTATCGTACAGTCCCGGGCGGGGTTCTGCGACGATAACCCCGCGCTGTTGATTAAAATCAAGGCGTTTTCGGATTTGGCTCACATTTTTGGCTTCGTAATGCAGCCGATTGGAGGGCAGGTTGGGATAAGTACGTTCCATTTCCAGCAGATCCAGAAAGAAGAAAGGATATTTCTGGAGGAAGGCGAAATACTTGGACAGCTGGTTATCGAAATCCATCAGGTTGGGAAAGATGCGATAGGCCGCCAGGATTTCGGCAATTTCTTCGTGCAAGTGTTCTTGGACGGCTGCGATAAGGGCCTCTTTATGACGAAAGTGATACGCCAGGTTGCCGACGCTGATGCCGGTTTCGTTGGCGATGCGCTGAAGCCGGACATTAACCAGGCCATGTTCATTGAAAAGCCGTAGCGCTGTGTTCAGGATTTTTTGTTTGGTGTTTAGGTCTGCCATAGATGGCCCGAAACCGGTATCCGGTTGTTTTTTGTTTGTGGATCAATGTCAGCTTTTGCAAAATTTAAAGGCCTGCCGTTGGAGGTTGAGCGTGCCGCGCTGGTCTTTTGAGGCAAGACGCCGCATGTAATAGGCGCTCAGCTGGGCTGATTTTTTGCTGGCATGGCGGGAAATCGGGCGGATAATGAGTTGGAGCGGCTCCTTGTAATAAGCAAATACCAACTGCACCTCCCACAATCCTTCCCGTCGGACCAGGTGATCGATGACCACGGCGTCGCGCAACCACCAGTCGTCGCAGAGGAAGTTCGTATCGGAAGCATCGCCCGGTTTTTCGGTGAAATGCTGATTGTTTAGCAAGTTCAAAACTTCCTCGTAGGCCAGGTGGTCCAGATGGAAAGAATGCATGGTGACGGCTTCATTTTCAAGCAAAAAACTGATCTGTTATTTATAGTCCACCAACCCAAAATTTGTGATTTCTGACTTGCTCTTTTTAGCTTCGCTGATCGTCGC
>CAYWHT010000029.1:0-15405 GCA_964458135.1 uncultured Saprospiraceae bacterium
CGCTTCCCGAATGGCGGCTAAAGCCAAGTCGATGGCGGATTATACCATGAGCACGATATCGCGCCCCCCCAGCATTCCCATAACCAATATGAGGAGGGCGAGCCCCAGGGTAAGCCATATCAACCGGCGGCTCAGTTTGGCCAACTTCTTATCCAGCGGCGTCGCCTCTTTTTCGGCCGTGGATATCATATCGGCAATCCGCCCCAGTTCGGTTTGGTGGCCGGTAGCCGTAACGATGGCTTTGGCGTTGCCCCGCGTGACGACCGTCCCGCTAAAAACCATATTGTTCCGTTCGGAGAGCGCCGTAGCGGCGGCCAGGGGTTCGGTTTCTTTTTCCACCTGGGTGGATTCGCCGGTCAGGGCCGCCTCTTTGATCGCCAGGTTATTTTCCTCGACCACCCGGGCGTCCGCCGTGACCATATCGCCAGCTTCGAGGTAGAGCAAGTCGCCGGGCGCCAATTGGGCGGAGTCAATCCGGATGCGCCGGCCGTGGCGGATGACTAGAGTAGCCGCCCGGGACAGTTCCCGGAGCTTGTTCATCGAGCGATCCGCCTGCCATTCCATAAAAAAACCGATTAGGGTATTGATCAGAATGACGACGCCTACTGCAACACCTTCCAGAATCTCTCCAAACCCCAGGGCCAATGCCGCCGCCGCGATCAACATCCAGACGATGGGGTTGGCGAACTGCCCGATTAGGATACGCAGCGGACGGCGCGGGCGGTACCGGCGCAATTCATTCGGACCGTAGCGTTTTAACCGGCGGTTAACTTCCGCCGGAGAAAGACCGTTTTCGGTATCCGTATCCAGCTGCCGGGCCACCGCATCGATGGTTTGAGTATACGGCAGCCCGGTCGATTGCGGCAACGCAGGTGGGTGGGCGGTGGTGAATGACGATGCCGGCATGGTGTTTGTTTTGGTAATTGGTAGTAGCTAGTGGCTTCGGCACTAAGTAATTAGGGGCATCTATACTCGTTCTTTTTTGGCTGAGCTGCGTTAAAGAACCGGGCTTCGTGGCTAAGGCCACGATCCCGAACCTTCGCCTTGCTCAGCCGAAAAATAACTTCGTCTATATACCCAATTACTTAGCTCCGAAGCACTAGAAAGCACAAGTCTCTCGTATTTTCGAAGCCCTTACCAACTACTCACTTTACCCAGCCGAGGAAAACACGAGGCCCCGGGCGCCAACTACTTTTTCTTACTAAACGCATTGCGGATGTGCGAAAAAGCCTCCCACATTTCAGAACGGAAATGATCCCAGCGTTCATCCAGTTGGTGTTCTTCGTTGAGTTTTTGGCGGAGTTCGCCGACTTTTTCCTGAACCTCTTTGCGGCGCTTTTCCCATTCTTCGCGGAGCTCGGCTTTGCCGAGATGAAATTGCAGCGCCCAGGAGTCAAGGCGGGTGCGGAAGGATTGCAGTTTATCTTCAAGATCTTCGATCACGGCTTTTTCTCCGGCTTTTTCCCGGGCGGCTTTGAGTCGTTCCAAGGTTTCTTCGATCTTGTCTTCGATTTTTTCTTTTTGTTCTTCGTAAGCTTTCTCGGATTCCATGCGACCGAGCTTAAGTTGCATCTGCAATTCCTCCAGTTTGGTTTTAAGGTATTCGGATTCTTGGCCGGCGTCTTGTTTTAATTCTTCGAGCTGTTCTTTGCGCTCTTCCAGCCAGTCGCTAAGTTGCGTCTTTTGGCGTTCGAAGGCGTCTACTGCTTCGTCTTTTTCCATGCTGAGCTGTTGGTTGAGTTCGTCCAGCTCTTCTTTCCACCTCTTGAAACGTTCGGATAATTTTTCCTGAAAAGATTTTTCTTTAGCCATGATTGATTCATTTTGTTTTTAAAGATATGCAAAGAAAACAACCCTTCGCTACCGATTTCGACTAGTATTTAAACTCATTCGATCATAAGGCATCGTAGCCTAAAATTTGCCGGCGTTCGCCACAAAAGGCAAAATCCGAATAGGCCCTTAATCTTGATATTAATTCAAAACGAGCAAGGGGACTTCCGTATGGAAAGCCATCTTTTTAATAGTGCTCTGACGGAAAAGATCTTTGAGCAATCGCTTTTCGCTTCCCACCAGCACCAACCAGTCGATTTCATGAGTTTGGATAAACTCCTCAATGCCGGAGGATGGATCAGCACTTTCCAGCAAATGCACCGAAAACTTGAGGCTGCTAAAGTATTGGTACAGCATTTTTTTAATGGGCTCGATGCCCACCGTGCCGGATTGGTCATCCATTAAGACGTGTAGCACCAGAAGGTGGGGGTCAACTGTTTGGATGATTGCTTTTACGGGATCAAAAACACTTAAATCATCGATGTATTTAAAGTCGGTGGCTAGCACCATTTTTTCGGGCAATTTGTAAGTCACGCCCTCAGGGATGATGAGCACCGGGCAGGGCAGGCGTTTGGCGGCATTAGCGGCGTTGGTGCCCAAAAACTTGTCGCTAAGGCCGGTAGCGCCCTGGGTGCCCATAACCACCAAATCGATTTGATCGTCTTCAACCATATCGTGCAAGACGGTGATCAGGGGGCCGCCCATTGCTCTGAAATTTATATTGATCTCGGGATTGTCTTTTTTGAGTAGCTGCATTTCCTCTTCCAGCCGGTCTTCGTGCTCATCTATCTGGGAGGGCGCGGTAGTCGTCGGCACTTGACTGTAGATAGAGGTAATTTCGTGGGTTGAAAAGGCGTGAGCCAGTAAATACTCTACTTCCATTCCCATCCTTTGAAAGAATTGAATGGCGTAACGGGAAGCTGCCCGTGCATTATCGGAATAATCGGTTGGCAAAAGTATTTTTTTCATGTGCTTGGGTGTTGATGCGGCCTTAGTCTAGAGAAAATCCCTTATACGACAAATGATTTTTATCAATTCAAAGGACCAAAATGATCAATTCGTTCAAGCGGGCACGCCGGACAGCAGCCGGGCTAAGGCTTCGGCCAGACCTTTTGCGGATGCCGGGTTTTGGCCGGTTGCCAGGCGCTCGTCAACCTGCACGTTGGGCATCCATTTTTCTCCGTCAATGTGCCGGGCGCCACGCTCTACCAGTTTGCTTTCGAGCAGGAAGGGCATCGCCTGATCCAGTCCGGCATCTCTTTCTTCTTCATCGGTGGAGCTGGTCAGGATCTTATTATCCACCAGATAGCGGTCGTCGGAGGTTTTGATGTTGATCAAGCCCGCCGCGCCGTGGCAGATTGCGCTGATGATGCCGCCATTTTCGTAAATACGGGCCGCCAGGCGACTCAGGGCCGTATTTTCGGGAAAATCCCACATGGCGCCGCGCCCCCCCACAAAATGGATGGCTACGTAATCTTCAAATTTTACTTCAAAGGGGCGCAGCGTATTTTCCAGTTGTTCCTCTACGGCGGCATCTTCCCAAAATTGCCGGTTGACCGGATCGCTGAGGTCAAAACCTTCCACCGGGGGGCGTCCTCCCTGCGGACTGACAAAGTCGATATCGTAGCCTTCCTGGGTTAGCACGTGCCAGGGACGGGCGGCTTCTGATAAATAAAATCCGGTTGCTTTATTCGTGTCTCCGAGTGCTTGATGGTTCGTCAGTACAAAAAGTATTTTCGGTCGCTTCATGCGTGGATTACGTTTTTTTTGTCATAACCTTTTATCAATGTAATGTGTAGGAGCGGCTTGGTGTTTATACTCTGCCAACCCAAAATTTGTGAATGCGGCTTGGCTCTTTTCCCGCCTCGCGCCTCGTCTATCGCCGAAATAGCCTCCCGAAAACCTGTCAATTACTTAGTTCCCGAAGCACTATTTTGCCCCTGACCCGGCGGCAAGATCCCGGACTTGCGAGCCGAAGAAATAGCGGCGGCCCATTTTCACCAATTCTGACTTGGCAGACTATAGCCAGCCGGCGGCGTATCGTTTGACTAAACTACTGGCAATTCCACAAACGTATCCGGGTTGTAATCCTGCATATGGTGGTTGAAAAACTCATCGCAGTACAGGCAAATGTTCTGCAATTTTTTGGTGCGCGTTTTAGCTTTGCTTTCGCTGACGCCCAGGTGCTCGCCCATGCGCCAGGGATCGCCTTCGTTCAGCTTTTGGAATACCGGATTTTGGGATACGCGTTGCAATACGTCGGCGACGCGTTCGCGCCGGGCGTCGCCCATCGGGAATTTAGTGCCCGGACAGCAGGGGTTGATGCGCCACAGCTGGATGCTGATTTCCTGTGGGATGTCGTCCTCTCCGCCCAGGAAGTTGCGGGCGCCGGAAAGGATGGCGCAGAAGTTGTGCTGGGGGTCGCGTTTCCAGATGTCTTTTTCCATGGCGCGGCCGCGGGCCCAGTTGCCGCCCAGCCACATATCCTCGGTGGCGCCCCAGTGCCCCCAAGTCAGCGGGGCGTCTTGCAGGTAGTTCTGCTTGTCGATTAGCGGATCTTTGTCGCTGCTGACGCCGCGCGATTCAAATAGTTTAGCCAATTGCTCCAGCCGTTCTCCTTTGTGTTTGTGGTAGCGGTCAATGCTGGCGATGTCGAAGCGGGACACGCCCTTTTCGATCAGGGTGTCGAGTTTTTTTTCATCGAGGAGGTCGCCGTTGGTTTGCAACATGATCTGGGTGCTGTCGCCGTAGCGTTCCCGCAACCGGTCGAGAATGTTATACAGTTTTTTCCTTTCGGCTAAGGGCTCGCCCCCCGAAAGGATCAAGCGGTCGATACGCTCGGGCATATTCTCGATGATCATCATGCACTCTTCCTCGGTAATGCGCGCGCCACGGGGCCCTGACAGGTTGTAGCAGTGATCGCATTCGTCGTTGCACACCTGGGTAAAGACCCAGTATAGGGATTCGCAATGGTTGAAATCGCTTTTCATGGTTGGATGTATTTTTTCCAGAATTCGAGTTCGCGGCGCGCGCCGGTATCGGCATCGCGCACAAAGCTGTTTTTATCTTGGTAGTGCTTAAGGCGGCCATCCCTCATCATGGCGATTTCGTCACCCATGAGTAAGGCTTCTTTGATATCGTGGGTGACGAACAAGCCCGTGATGCGGTGATCCGCGGCCATGCGCTTGAGCAACTGCTGCATCTGTTCGCGGGTGCCGGCGTCGAGCGCGCCGAAAGGCTCATCGAGCAACAATACCCGCGGATTGACAATCAACGCCCGCCCGAAGGCGACGCGTTGGCGCTGCCCGCCGGAAAGTTGCCCGGGCATCTTTTGTTCCTGATCTTCCAACCCCAACTCGGCCAACATACGCTGCGTTTGCTCCCGCACCGCTTTCTCCGGCGCCTTTCGCAACCGCAACCCAAAGGCCACATTATCGAACACCCGCAAATGCGGAAATAATAACGGCTCCTGGTATAGATAAACGATATTGCGCCGGTTGGGCGGGGTATCGTTCAGGTACTGCCCATTTAAGCAAACCTCCCCCGCATCGGGTTGCTCCAAACCGGCAATAATCTTCAATAGCGTCGTCTTCCCGCTACCCGACCGCCCCAGAATGCTCAGCATCCGGTGCTCCCCCAACTCCATAAACAGTTCGTTCAGTACCGATTCTTTTTCGTAGCGTTTGGTAATGCCTTTTACATTTAAATACATGGACGCTTTGGTGTTGAGCGCGCAGCGGTTTGAAGAATTGCTGCATCGTTCCGGATATGGTCCGCCAAGTCAGGATTCACAAATTTTGGGTTGGCAGACTATTACTGTTATTTTTATTAGAAATCTCGCTCTACCGAAACCGGAGCCGCCGCACATGCCGGATCTGTTTACTTTCTACCCACCGTCAACATTTCCGGGATTCGACCGAAAAACATACCGCTTATTCAACCACAACAACACAACCGGCGGTAAGATCAGCAAACTGCTCGCCATTGCGGCGTAAAATGTATCCGCCTCATTGATGTACTGAAAAACTTTGATGGTGAGGGTTTGCACTTTGCCCACCCCAATGAGGGTGGTGAGGCCGTACTCGAACCACGAGATCAAAAAAGTTTGGAAAAAACAAACCAGTAAGGGCCCTTTGGCCGCCGGCGCCAAGACCTTGAGCAGGGTTTGCCGGAAGTTGCCGCCCAGGGTGGCCGTCAGCGCCTCCATATTGCGCATGCGATCATTCCAAAACCCCTGAAACAAGATGAGACCGAAGGGATAGGTAATCAGGAGTTGCGCCAGCAAAACGCCCGGCAGCTTGCCGGAAAGCCCCAGCCGGATAAAGTAAAATTGGATGCACGCGGCTAGGATAACCGGGGCAAAGACGTACGGGAAGTAGGCCAACAACAAAAACCGCCGCCGGTGGCGATGGTAGGCGATAAAGCGACTGCTCAGAAAGCTCAGTCCGGTAGCCAGGGTAGCCACCGATAGCGAAATCAAGAGCGAAACGCCCAGGCTCCAGCTCAGCTCCGAACTACTGCCCACCAACCCCTCCCAACGACTTAGCGTCCATTCACCGGGCAGTAAAGCCGGAAACACCCAACTGCCGCTTACCGAGAGCAGCAGCACCACCAAAAACGGGAAGAGAATCAACCCGCCAAAGCCGGCTTGTAAAATCTTGCGCAACATATGAAACTTAACACATTAACCGGCGCTCCCGGCCCAATAACCAAATGACCACCGCCACCACAAATACCGTATACAGCACGCTGATGGCGTAGGCCTCCGGAATATCCATCAAATTGAACCGCTGCAGCTTGCGCACCGTCAGCACCGAAACCATCTGCGGGCTCTGCGTGCCCAACAAAAGGGGAATCTCGTAAGAACCCATGGCAAAGACAAAGTACAGCAATAAGGTGGCCGACGCCCGCCTCAGCAATACCGGCATCACCACCCGGAGATCCGCCTGCCGCCGGCTGGCGCCGTGCGTCAACGCCACCTGCGCGTATTCCGCCAGGCGCTCCGAACGATACAGATTGCCCAAAAGGATAATGAAAAAGGGCGTCGCCATCAGCACGTGCGAAAAGATAATGCCGATCCCGTACGGATCGTTGATCCAGTCGGGAAACCCCTCCAATCCCTCTATCCAGCCCAGCCGATAAGCCAAACGCGATAACAGCCCCGCCCTGGAAAGCAACTGAAACGAAAAGAAGGCCACCACCATCGCGGGCAATGCCAGGGGCAAATACACAAAATAGGACAACCAGCCGCTTTCCAAATCCCGCCGCCAGCGCAAAACAACCCCCAGCGCCAATACCAACGCCAACCCAATGCTCAATCCCGCCACGTAAACGCTAAACCCCAACGCACGCCAGAATTCTACCCCTCCCAGCACTTCCCTCCAATACCCCAGTGTAAACCCTTCGTGGATCAGCCCGGTCAGCCCCAGGCTATAGAGCAAGGCGTAGCCGACGCCCAGAACCAGGGGGAGGGCGGCGAGGGTCAGGAACAGTGCTGCGGAAAGAATACGGTTTTGCATTGAATTGCCATTTACCTTACTGTAATGATTGCTCCTTCAGGAGTAGCGGGTACCCGCACTCGTGCATCGGCCGGATACCCGCTATTAGCAACTATCGAATAACCTCCGCCCGGAAATCCTCCGCCAAGCGGATCATGTACTCCGGCGCCAACTCCATCAGCGCGTGCGCCTTCAGGGAATCGCGCGGCGGCGCGTAGCGTCGGTTGGGCAGGTTGCGAAATTTTTCCGCCCATTCAGCGGGTAACTGGTCCAGATCCAACACCGTACCATCTCCCCAAACCTCAGGATCCTGCTTGCGGTATTGCGCTTCCGGCGAGATCAGGAAATTGCTGACCACCATGGCGCCGCCTTTGTTGCCCGACAATTTGGGGATGCCGACGTAGTGCGAATTCTGAATCGTACCGCTCTCCAGCACATAGGCCCGCGCCGTTGCCGGAAACAGCCCTTGTAAAATTTTGTTATCAACTTCCGCATCGTTGTTGCTCATCGTAAACCAGAGCTCGCCGTTGGCAAACATCTGGTGCATGGTGGCCACGCCTTCCGGAAAGGTATTGCCCTCCTTCCACAGATAGGGCTGGATGCGACGGATGTAATCCCATAGCTCCTCGCTGTATTTCTGGTAAGCTTTTTCGTTGAAGGCGCCGTATAACGCTTCCGGATCGTCGGCGATATCGATGAGGAGCGCCTTTAGAAAGGTTAGGCCGGTGAATTGGGTGTCGAAGGTAAACTTGCCGGGATGCGCTCGGACAAAACGCGCCAGTGCTTCCCGGCTGCGCGGCGGTTCACTCACCTTTTCCCGGTTGTAAATCAACGTCATCTGCACATTGCCCCAGGGGCATTCGTAGCCGTCGATATCCTGTTGAAAATCTTGCCCGATAAAGGGATTGCTGAAATCGATACAACGAGCGTTTGGCAAGCTTTCGGTCCAGGGGCCGAACAAGGCGTTGATCTGCCGGAGTTGGTAAAAGGTTTCTCCGTTGATCCAGACGAGGTCGAGCTCGCTTTCGCTTTTGCCGCCCTGCAATTCCGCCAGCAGCACCTGCACGACAGTATTGCCCTGCCCACTGGAAATCTGTAGGTCGATACCGTAGCGCTCTTTGAGGGCAGGCCTGACGTAGTCTTGCATATAGTCATTGATTAGAGGGTCGCCCCGCCACATCATCATGTTGACGGTTGTACTGCCTGCTTCGTTTGCTACCGCCTCCCAGTCCATCGCGCGTGGATCGCGTTCTTTTTCCTGCTGGCTGCAAGCGGTGAGCAACAGTAAAAGGTTCAATAGGCCGGTCTGAAAGTATCGCATAGTCGTTGGTTCTTTTGGAAATGCGTTGATTCTATGTTAAAAATACGTAAGCCCGTAATCTTGCGCCAAAATCTCCAGGCGCCCTTCCGGCCGAGTGCCGCAGCGCCAATACGTCAGGCGGTCTACGTAATGATCGAGATGGGTAACCTGTTGTACGCCGTGCTCCACGATGGGATCGAGGGCCGCTGATGCCCGTTGGAAAAGATAAACGCATTGAGATCGATCCCCTCGAAGAGCCCGTAACGGTCTTCCCGGATAAAATACCGAATATCGATTGTCTTTTGTTGTTGTCCATGATCCAGCGGCTGCCGGGTAGCCAGCCCATTTATTGCGGCCTGCAATTGCTAAGCGGCGGTGTATTTGACACGGCCCGATGTCGTGGTCTTTTTGCTTTTATTTCTTGCGGATGTGGAGCTCCGCGTTACGGGGCTCCGGCTTAGATTACCACAAATACCTTAAGCTAAACTGAAACTGCCGCGGCGGTCCTACATTGCGCCGGATCAGCACTCCCGAATCCTCGGGGCCGGGCTGGATTTGGTTGCTTTGCGTGGCGTTATTGCTATAGCCGCTGAGGTTTTGCGTATTGAACACATTAAAAATGTCGGCCCGGAATTCGAGTTGGTTGCCGCCCAGGGGGAAGTGGTACTGCATGCCCAAGTCAAAAATATTGGACCAGGGGAGGCGGTCGCTGTTGCGGTTTTCGCCTGGGGAGCGATCGCTGTTGCCGAGGAAGTCGTCGCCGAAGAAGGCGCCGTCGCCGTTCAAGTCGGTGGTGCCGAAGCGTTCGGCATCCGGGATGCGGTTGATGGGCTGCCCGCTCTGCAGCAGTGCGGCCATTGTAATGCTTAGGTTTTCCGCTGGAAAATAATTGAAGATGCCGTTGATGATGTGGCGCCGGTCGTTGATGGAGGGGCCCCATTCCGCGCTAAAGTTGTTGGCGTCCATGGCGCGAAAGTTGATGTCTTCGGTATTATTTTCCAGATAAGACAAGGTATAGTTGATTCTCAAGGCATAGTCGTCTTCGCCGCGGGCTTTCTGGAAGTTGAAGCTGGCGGCGTAGTAACGCGAGCGGCCTTCGGTTTCCGACATCACCACGTTGCGGGCTACTCCGCTGCGCCGTTCCCCGTCGATCAGTGCGTAGCCGCCGTCAATGATCGGTACCGGCCGGGAGGCGTCCGCTTCGGATACCGTGCGCAGCTCCGGATTTTTCGGATCGATGGGAAAGGGGGCTGCGGCGTTAAGGTTGCGCAAGCGGAACAGGTTAAACGACTGGTTGTGCACCAGGTCTACGTAAAAGAGGCGGTTGTTATCCAATTGCAGTTGGTAGCCCAAGGCAAACTGGTGGGTGAATGGGTTGTCGTAGCCGTTGGGGTTGAGGATGCGCCGCTCGTTGCTGAAGGTCGTATTGCGTTGGTCCTGCAATTCTTCAAAGCTGGGGCCTTCCAGGTAGCGCGTATCGGAGGTGAAGCCCGTCAGGTTGCCGTCGAAGGTGACTTGGCTGAGATCGGTATCCTCGGGCAGGCGCCCCAGATCGATAAGCTCCTGCAATTGGGCCAGGTAATCGGGTGAGGTGGTGTTTTGCTGCAGCGCGTCGCTGTAGACGGCGTAGAGGACCTTCTCGTAGAAGATGCCGTAGCCGCCCCGCAGGGCGCTGCCTTGGCCCAATTTGTAGTTGAAATTAAAGCGGGGAGCGATGTTGTTAAAGTCGCCCTCATCGCTACCGCCTTTCGAGAGGTTATCGTAATCGTAGCGCAGCCCCAGGGTCAGGTTGAGCCGGTCACTAGCGGCAAATTGATCTTCCAGGTAAAAGGAGTAGATGGTTTGTCGGGCGCCGAAAGAATTGGGGCGCAATTCCACCGAATAGCCCAACACTTCGGCCTCGCGCGGGATGTCTTTCACCCCGAGGGCGGCGCCGCGATTGAGGTTGACCACTTCCCGCAGCTGATCATCGGTCAGCTTGACGCGATAGTTGCCGTTGACATTTCCGCCGCCGAATAGCTGGTGATCGGAGGTGATGATGCCGAAACCGGCCTTGAAGGTGTGGCGGTTGGCGTAATAGTTGAATTTTTGCTGGAACTGAAAGGTGTTTTCGGTTTCGTCGAAGTCAAATCCCGAGCTACCCAGGATTGCGATGGGTTGCTCCTGGCTGTTGAGTACGGTGGTCTGCGGATTGTCTTCGTCGATTGATCGGCCGTAATCCCAGCGGAAGCGGGCGTATTGGAAGTTGGTCTGCGAGCTGAAATTCTTGCCCACGTAAGTATTCTTGGAAGCGATGAGCACCGAGTTGCGGTCCTGAAAGTTGCCCGCCGAGGGGAAGGTCACGCCGCCGTCGAGGCCGCCCCCCTGTCGTTCGATTGTTACGCGCCCTACGTTCGCACGCAGGGAAGAACGAAAGCCTTTACTCCAATGGTGATCGATTTTACCCGAAAGGTAGGTAAAGTGGTTGGCGCCCCGCACGGTCTCGTTGACCCCCAGGTTGGGGGAATTGAGCAGGTTGTCTTTGAGGTCGCTGGTATGTTCGAGGTCTACGTAGAAGAAGGTCTTGTCCTTGGTGATGGGCCCGCCGAAGGCCACGCCACCCTGGTAGCGCTGGAAGCCGTTTTTGACGGGGTTGCCCGAGAGGTCGCGCTGCGCAGATTCCGGATTGCCGTCGATAGCCGGGCCCGGCCGGTTGACGAAGAAGGCTTCCCCGCTAAATTCGTTGCTACCCGAGCGGGTGGTGATGTTGACGATGCCATTGGCCGTCAGGCCGTATTCGGCCGAATAGTTATTGGTCAGCACCGTAATATTTTTGGCGAAGCCGCTGGGGATGGCGAACTTCTGCCCGCCCAGAAAGCGCTCGTTATTGTCCAGGCCGTCAATCAGGTAGGAGGTGAAGAGCGAGTTGGCGCCGTTAATGCTCACGTTGGGCGCCTCGGGAAAGAAGCCCGTAGCCTGCGACACGTTGGGCAGGCGGTACAACACCCGGGTGATGTCCCGCCCCTCGATGGGGATGGCTTCGATTTCTTTTTCTTCCAATTCAAAAGATACTTCCGCGTCGGTGCGGTTAATTTTGCTGGTGGCCGGGGCGGCGCTGACCACTACCTCTTCCAGATCGACCGAGCGCTGTTCCAGCAGGCCGATTTCCACCGTGGGATTCTGGTTGGAGCGAATACTGATATTTTCGATTTCGTTTTCGATGAATTCCTCGGTTTCGGGCACGATCACCCGGTAGCCGTCAACGGCGGGCAGGGAGCGGAAGATGGCGCGCCCCTGCGGATCGGTGGTCAGGATGCGCTCAAAGCCGCGTTCGGGGTTTTTCAAGATAACCTCAATGCCGGCGATGGTTTCCTGCGTATTGTAATTGCGCACGACGACGGTAAGGTCCTGCTGGGCGTACAAGCCGGCAGTGGTGAATAAAAATAGCGTAAAGAGTAATAATCGCATGCCGATGTATTTAGGGTAGACGGGAAGGGTGGTTCCGGTCTTTTGTGATGTAGGGAATATGGAGCTTTGGAGAAAAATGGTGGAAAGTAGAAGGTATAAGGACCTTGGCCAAGTACAACGAAGGGCCTTTGCGCCCGGTTAAAAGCGCGAAGGCTTACATCCAAATCAGGGATGGCGAAAAGGGCAAAATTCCTTTATACCGATGCTTATGCTAATCCTAGATAAATGATTGAACAGGTGGGCCGCGAAGGGAAAAGACGGAAAGGAAAAAACCGGCGGGTGGCGGAGTTTTCCGCGCTCCCACCGGCAAGGTAGCTTTATGTAATATGAATATGAGTCGTCGACGTAATGGATGGCGACCGGATAACCGGCGCAGCGCTTTTTGGAAACTGCGGGCGTCATCGGCATCCCATTCGGGGCGGAGCAGGAAGGGCGCCGCGCCGCGTTGTTGAGCGTAGTAGGTCAGTGCCGAGCATAGCTCGGCTCGCTGCCAGGGCAGTTGCTCAAAAGCTCCGGCTTCGAAGAGCGAACGAGAAAGGCCAACAATGTAGGCGCCCCCATCGTAGGCGGGCCCCAGCACCATGTCGCGCGATTGCAGGGCTTCGGCCGCTTCCAACAGCTGCTGCTCATCCAGCGACAAACAGTCGTTGCCAATGGCGACGACGCGTTCGTAGCCGGCATCGAAGACTTTGGAAAACGCATGAGTAAAGCGCTCCCCAAAATCGGCGCCCCGCTGTTCTTTTCCGGAAACAACTACCGTGGGCAATCCGGTACGTCGGGCCATACGCAACACCCGGCGGTTGAGCACCTTTACGACTTCCCGCTCGGTGCTTCGCCCCAGGGACGTCAGGTGCTTTACCCGCGTTTCTTCGTCCACGTCGCGGATAAAAAGCAAGAGGGCCGTATTTTGCAAAGGTTTGCGCATGTCTTGCGGATAAATATAAGCAATAATCGGGCGATTCCATGAGCCGGGCTGTCTTTGTAAGGACAGTATTTGCGGGAAGGCGTTTTTAAGTTGAGCTTTAGTAAGGTGGGGGACAGGGTATTGGGGTTGCTGTATTTGCGTTTCCTAATTTCCCGGCTTTCCCTTGCTTGATGATTAGGGTGGAGGGGTTGATGGATAGGGGGGTACAGGGCCAAAATTCTTTGCTGCGCTCCGGATTTTGACCCTGTGGGGGTGATTTTACGAGTTCTTCATCATCTGCCACCCAAAAAATCCCCCTTTCATCAGATCTCATTCATATCCGCAAAAATCCGCACCCCAATCTCCTCCAACTTATTCAACACCACCTCCATATCGTGCAGGGTGGTGCGGTGCGAGCATATCGACAGGCGGATGACCACCCTTTTGCGCACGATGGTCGTCATGATGAAGGCCAGTCCGCTGAGTTGGATTTCGTCGACGATGCGTTGGTTGAGGCGGTCGAGTAGCTCGTGCTCTTCACTTGTTAGGGCGCCCTTGTCGCGCCAGCTTTTGGGCACGAAGCGGAAGGCGTAGATGAAAAGCTCGGGCCTGTGCAGGGGCTCGAAGTTTTCGGATTGGCGCACCAGTTGGTCGAGGTAGGCAGCGCAGGCGTTGTTTTGGGAAAGGAGGGTGCGATACCCTTCGAGGCCGTAATGCTTCAGGCTCATCCAGACTTTCAGGGCCCGGAATCCGCGCGACATTTGCGGCCCGTAATCCAGGTAGTACAGGCCGTTGTACTCATCGGTCGTGCTGCTGCGCAGGTAGGGTGCGTTCATGGAGAAGGCGCGCCGCTGTTTTTCGGCCTCTTTGACCAGGATGCAGCCGCATTCGTAAGGGATGTACAGCCATTTGTGGGGATCGAGCGTGATGGAGTCGGCACGCTCCATGCCGCGGAAGAGGTGGTTCTTTTCGGGCAGCATGGCGCCCACTGCTCCGCAGGCGCCGTCGACGTGCATCCACAGGCCGTATTCTTCGCAGAGGTCGGCGATGGCTTCCATGGGGTCTACCACGCCCACGTTAATCGATCCCGCCTGGGCCACCACGCAAAAGGGGTGGTGCCCCTCGGCCAGGTCGGCCTCCAGCATGCGGCGCAGCGCGTCGACATCCATGGTAAAATCGTTTTTGCTGGGCACGCGGCGCACGCAGTTGCGCCCCAGGTTCATCATATCCACCGCCCGCAGGATGGCGATATGGCCCTCGTGATCGGCCACGTAGACCGTGTATTTCCCTTGATCTGCTTTGGATTGCAGGCCCTCGTAGGTGGTGTCGCAGTCGGTAACTTGGTTGCGGAAGGCGGTCATCAGGCCGGTGAAATCGGCCATGGTGCCCCCGCTGACGAATAAGCCGCCGCAGTCCGGGGTGTACCCGATCGCCTCGGCGATCCAGCGGATGCACAGCCGTTCGATTTCGATACCCGCCGGCGTACCCTTGAAACCGCCGGCGTTCTGATTGAGGGCGGCGGCCAGCGTTTCGGCCAGGGTGGCGATCATAGTGCCCGAACCGTTGACAAAGCCGAACCAGCGCGGCGAGGTCATATGGGAGGCGTAGGGCAATACCTTGGTTTTCCACTCGTCGAGAATACCTTCGGGGTCTTGCCCTTCCACGGGCAAATCCTCGGCCACCGCGTCGGCCACCTCCTGCGGCGTATAGGGCGGAAAGACCGGCCACTTATCGACCGAGCGGTAGAATTCGGCCAACTCGTCGATCACTTTGTAGCCGAGGCGCTTGAATTCTTCGGGCGTCAGATCCAAATTCCGGAAGGTATCGGCATGGGTGTTGGAATCCATAATTTGCAATTTGCGGGTTGTACAATGAGTGGGCTAAAGGTACGGTTTTGAGATGGATGGCTGGATGTTTTGTTCTCGAATGCGCATCCATGCTTCCATGTTTGATGGGGAGGATGTTCAAAATCCAGGGTTTTGAAATGAATGGTTGGATGTGTTGTCCCCGGGAGCGCATCCATTTTTCCATTCAACAATTCGCCGGGGAATTTTGTAAGGATTACTGGGAAGGATGCAAAAAGATTCCTATATTTGCACTTCCCTGTTAATTATGGTAGGGAATAATAAGGTTGGGTGGCCGAGTGGTTAGGCAGAGGTCTGCAAAACCTCCTACGGCGGTTCGAATCCGCTCCCAACCTCGAGGAATTGGATTCTGTTAAGATGACAAAAGCCGTGGTGAGGCATTACCATGGCTCCAGCAGAATAGATCTCCGCTCCTTCATCTTTGAGTAAATCAAATGATTTTGATTTACTTATAGCCTCCAGCTAAGAAATATCATTAATGTCATCTTCCTCAGGAAAGAGTGTAATGGGCGCAAACCAAATTGTCGCTTTGGAACTTTTGCAATAGTTTACATAGTCCAG
>CAYWHT010000030.1:0-7584 GCA_964458135.1 uncultured Saprospiraceae bacterium
ATCTGCCCGTTACCATATCCGAATCGGGCAGTCCCACCGTTACTTCCGAAATGTATATCAGCAATCCCGGAGCGATCGTCGATATCCGGGTAAACAATTTGGATATCGATCACTCTTTCGTAGGTGATTTGAAAGCTACGCTCATTTCGCCCCAGGGCGCCGAGGTGGTGCTCTTTGATCGTCCGGGAGAGCCAGCCGATTTTTTTGGCTGTGATGGAGCGGATTTGCGGGTTAGTTTTTCCGACGGTGCACCCCGTACGGCGCTTCAACTGGAAGAGACTTGCGGCAACCGCCCCGCCATTCAGGGAAATTTCCAGCCCTTAGACCCGCTGAGTGCGTTGAATGGAGAGCCCGTTACGGGAAATTGGACCTTAGCCATTAAAGACGCCAATAACCAGGACGGGGGTAGGCTCAACGGCTGGTCGCTGGAATTTTGCACCGTCGAGCCCCGCGATCTCAGCCTCAAATCCCAGACGAGTAGTTACTCGCTCTGCCTGCCGGATAGCCTGGAATTTGAACTTGAAATCGGTGAAGACTTTTCCCGCAATGGAGTGCGACTGAGTGCGGAAGGCATTCCGCCCAACAGCACCCTAACTTTTAGCGATAGCGTGGCGGCGCCGGGCACTACCGTTACGGTGACGCTCAGCCAGTTAAATACCGCCGGGTTTTTCCCAATGCAAATTATCGGAGAAGACGGCCGGGACACTTCCCTGCTTCCGGTTTTCCTGGATGTGGCCGACTCTCCCTCGGGCGTAGCTGAACTCTTACAGCCCGATGAGGCCGAAACGATGGTGGATGGCAAACCTGCGCTGCGCTGGTCTGCCGTGCCAAACGCCGCGGTTTACCGCCTGGAAGTGGCGCGGGACGAAGCTTTTGATAATCTCTTCGCCTCCCTGGCCTTGCAGGATACGCTCTACCAATTCAAAGACCGGCTTCCCGACGGCGCCTACTATTGGCGCATTAACGCCAGCAACGGTTGCGGCAACGCACTGAGCGGGCCCCGGCGCTTTACCGTTCGCTCCACCACCGCCGTCGATGACTTTTTGGATGCCGATGCGCTGATTGTCCGGCCGAACCCGACCGGCGGACTGCTCTGGCTGGAAATGAACGAAAGCCTGGGCGCTGGAGCTTCGCTGGAAATATTCTCCGCGGAAGGGCAGTTGATCCTTCGCCGGAACCCGGATGCCGGCGCCAGGCAGCTGAAAGTCGATCTGAGCGGCCAACCCGCCGGGTTGTACCTGCTTCATTTACGCACCGCTAAAGGACGGATCAGCCGGAAGGTCGTCAAAACCCAAAGGTGATAACGCGAGTTTTGTACCTTTGCCCCAAAACCAACTCCTTACATGATCCGAGCTAACGATCCGAAGATCCGCTCCTGGGTATCCGTACCGGAGCACAGCGATTTTCCCATTCAAAACCTCCCGTTCGGCATCTTCAAAACGGCGGAGAGTCATCCGCGCATGGCCACGGCGATTGGCGATCAGGTTGCCGATCTGGTCGCCTTGGCCGAACATGGCTTCTTTGATGACCTTGGAATCGACACCACCGTTTTTCAACGCCCCTACATCAACGATTTTATGGCATTGGGGAAAGAAAAAACCCGGGCTGTACGCAACCGCCTCTCCGAAATTCTCGATGACGACCTGGAAGAATGGGACGCCAGTGAGCTTTCCGATTATTTTCTGCATCCCCGGCGCGAAGTTCAGATGTTGATGCCCGTCAAGGTCGGTGACTATACCGATTTTTACTCCAGCCTGGAACACGCCACCAATGTAGGCCTCATGTTTCGCGGCCCGGATAATGCGCTGATGCCCAATTGGCGGCATCTGCCCGTGGGCTATCACGGCCGCGCGTCCTCTATCGTAGTATCCGGAACGCCCATTCATCGTCCCAACGGGCAACAATTGCCGCAGGACGCCGAGGCGCCGGTATTCGGCCCTTCCCGCCTGATGGACTTCGAGCTGGAGATGGCCTTCGTCCTGGGTAAGCCCACCGCCCTGGGCCAAACCGTAAGCACCGACGAGGCGGAAGACTATATCTTCGGCATGGTGCTGTTCAACGACTGGTCGGCCCGCGATATCCAAAAATGGGAGTACGTCCCGCTGGGGCCCTTCCTGGGAAAGAGCTTTGCTTCCACCATCTCCCCCTGGGTCGTCACCCTGGACGCTCTGGAACCCTTTCGTACGGCCGGCCCGCAGCAAGATCCCGAGCCTTTAGAATACCTCCGGTGCCGTGGGGAGAATGCTTACGATATTCGTTTGGAAGTCAGCCTACAACCCGAGGGAGGCCGGCCGGAAGCGATCTGCAAGTCGAATTTCCGCTACCTGTACTGGAACATGAAGCAGCAGTTAGCTCATCATACGGTTAACGGCTGCAACCTGCAAGTGGGCGATATGTGCGCCTCCGGCACCATCAGCGGCCCCACCAAGGATTCTTACGGGTCGATGCTGGAGCTGTCCTGGCGGGGCGCGAAACCTCTACAATTGCAGGATGGCGCGGAGCGCAAGTTTCTGCAAGATGGCGATACGGTGATCCTGCGCGGGTATTGTGAAACAGAGGGCGTTCGGATCGGCTTCGGTGAAGCGGCGGGTAAAGTGCTGCCGGCGGTGGAGGTGTTGAGTGGGAGGTGAGCCTACTTCATGATTTTTCTCCTTTAAAATCCAATAGCTCTTGCGCACCCTTATCATTGGTTTTTACGCGCTCTTTGTGTTTTCTTTGGTGAACGGGCAATCCCGCATGCAAAGTACGCTCGATCGTTTGGCGGAAGATCCGGCCCTGTCACATGCCGGCTTCGGAGCCTGCGTGATGGATTTGGAAAACGGGGAAGTGCTAGCCCAACACCGGGCCGGCCGTAGCCTGGCGCCGGCTTCATCACTCAAGGTGGTGACGACTTCCGTAGCCCTGGCCCGGCTAGGGGATGATTTTCGCTTTGCGACGGATTTGCAGTACGAGGGAACCATTGATGGCGAGGGGGTGCTGCGGGGCAATCTCATCCTCAAGGGCAAGGGCGACCCCACCCTGGGCGCTCCGCAATGGGGCGCAACCGATAATATGGCCGCGGTCCTGGAGCGGTTCCGGCTGGCGGTGCAGCAGGCGGGCATCCGGAAAGTGGCGGAATACATCATCGGCGACGGCTCGGCTTATCCTTCGGCGGCGGCTGCGCCTTCCTGGCACTGGAACGACTTGGGAAACTACTACGCCGCTGGTATCTGGGGGTTGAATTTACACGATAATTTGTACTACCTACGGTTCAGCGGCAGGGGGCGAAGGGGCGCGAAAACGGAAGTTGCGGAAGTGAAGCCCGAGCTGCCTGGTCTTTCCTTCGTCAATGAAGTGCGGGTAGCGGCTCCGGGCACGGGTGACAACGCCTACATTTACGGAGGGCCTTATATCTACCGTTGTTATTTGCGGGGAACCATTCCGGCGGGCCGTGGCGCCTTTACGATAAAGGGCGCTATTCCCGACCCACCGCTGTTTGCCGCCCAGGCTTTGCAGCGGGAATTGTTACGCGTTGGCATAAGCACCGAACGGGAGGCGATCAGCCGGCAGATTTACGGCGCCAGAGGAGGTGTGGATGCAGCCCGGCAAACCATTTATACCCACTATTCGCCCGAATTAAAAACCATTGTTCGGCGTACGCTGGATAAAAGCGTTAACTTATATTGCGAAGGCCTGTTGCGCAAGCTGGGGCGACAAGAAGGAGATGGAAGCCGGGAAGCCGGGTTGCGAGCCCTCCGTGATTACCTTAAAGCCCAACAAGTTGATCTCAATGGGGTGTACATGGAAGACGGCAGCGGCCTGTCGCTGCTCAATGCCGTAACGCCCCGCTTTTTGTGCGAGGTGTTGCGCGAAGCCGGAGCGGATTTTTACGAGTTACTGCCCGTCGTGGCCGGTGGTCGCCGTGTTCGGGCAAAAAGCGGCACCATGAAACGGGTGCGGGCCTTTGCCGGCATGGTGCGCAGCCGCAGCGGCCGCCTGCTATGCGTGACCGTAATAGCCAATAATTTTGAAGGATCGGGTAGCGCCATGCGGCAAAAACTGGAACAATGGTTGCGTAGTTTGTAGTCTGCCAAGTCAGCATTCACAAATTTTGGGTTGGCAGATTATATAGTCTGACAACTCAGGATTTGTGAAAATATGACGCCGCTATTTTTTCGGCTGGCAAGGCGGAAAACGTAGGCATAGCCTAAGTTCTGTCGAGGCTTTCCAACGCAGCAAGGCGGAACTCCGAGGAGCGAAGCGACGATCAGCGAAGCTAAAAAGAGCAAGTCAGCATTCACAAATTTTGGGTTGGCAGATTATAATAAGTCAATAAACAAGGGCTACCGCTAAAATCCTTACTTTGGTTCTGTAGGGGGGATCCCTTAAATTTGTACAAAACCTTACCCATTTTTTATGAGCCCAATCAAAAAGACATTCTGGGTATCCGTCGTCGGAATGACCCTCCTGTTTACCGCTTGTCAGACGGATACCGGCAATGTCGGCGACCTGCCTAATGACCCCGCTCCCCTGGCTAAGGATACCGCCGCTGAGGATGCCGCCGCGAAACCGCCGCCGAAAAATAAAGGTTTCGCCGAAGATTACGTCAACACCAATCGCGTCATCTGGCAGAAGCCGGAGATGATCATCAACCTGATGGGAGAACTCAAAAATAAAACGGTGGCGGACATCGGCGCCGGCCGTGGATTCTTTGCCCTCCGGCTCGCGCCCAAGGCGGAAAAGGTCATCGCTATTGACATCCTGCCCCGCTTCATCGATTACCTCGACAGCGTTAAGGTTATGGAACTGCCGGAAAATATACAGCCTAAGCTGGAAACGCGCCTCGCCGAACCCAACGATCCCAATCTTAACCCCTCGGAAGCCGACCTCGTGCTCATCGTCAACACCTATATGTATATCAAAGACCGGACTTCCTATTTGCAAACCCTCAAGGAAGGGATCCGCGAAGGCGGTAAACTGCTGATCGTAGATTTCAAAAAGAAACGTACCCCGATCGGTCCTCCTTCCGATATTCGCATACCGCTCTTTCAGGTGGAAGAAGAACTTTACGAAGCCGGCTACCGCGATATTTCCACTAACGATACGGCCCTGGATTATCAGTATATTTTGACGGCGCAAAAGTGAAGTGAAAGTGACTGGAGGATCGGATACAACCTAGTGCCCGAAGCACTAGTGCCCGAGGCACTAGGCTTCCTCTTAAAAACTAAGCCGGATTATGCATGAATGAATGGATTTGGGTCGGAGGGTTATTATTGGGGGCGGCCTATCTGTCGCTGATGTTGCTTTTTGTCGCGGCCTGGATGCGAATACCTGTAAGTTCCATTGAAGATTACGAAGGCCCGTTTCCTACGATCAGCGTGATCGTTGCCGCCCGCAACGAGGCCGCTAACATTGGCGCCTGCCTGCATTCCCTGGCGCTGCAGGACTATCCTGCCGACCGGCTGGAAATTATTGTCGTAGACGATCATTCTACCGACGGCACCGGCGCCATTGTGCAAACCAAGGGCGGCGATCGGGTGCGCCTGTTGCGTTTGGCCGAGCACCTTGCGCCCGAACAGGAGGGACACGCCTTCAAAAAGCAGGCCATTGCCCTGGGCGTACGCATGGCCCGTCATGCGTTGGTGGTGACGACCGATGCCGACTGCAGGGCGGGGCCGCATTGGCTGCGTTCCCTGGCGATGGCCCAAGTGCCAAACGACCGGCAATTTGTAGCGGGCCCGGTGAACTTCCAGGACGAAAAGAACGCCCTGGAGCGCTTTCAATCGCTCGATTTTCTGGGGATGATGCTCATCACCGGTGCGGGGCTACGGCTGGGGTGGTTGCCCATGGCTAACGGCGCGAATCTGGCCTACCCGAAAGAAGTGTTTAAGCAGGTGGGCGGATACGCAGGGGTCGACCACCTGGCGTCGGGTGATGACTTGTTTTTACTGCACAAAATCCGGGAGCGTTTCCCGGAAGGATTAACTTTCGTGAAACAGCGCGCAGCCGTGGTGTATACCCGCGCTAAACCCAATTTGCGCGCATTCCTGCGGCAGCGGCTGCGTTGGGCTACCAAAAACGGCAGCTACCGGCACTACGGTCTGACCGCAGTATTGGGCGTCGTTTTCCTGCTGTGCTGGCTGATCCTGTTGTTGCCCCTCTTTGCCTGGTGGATAGCCCCTTCCCTGTGGGAGCTGTTTTGGGGCTTACTGGCCCTTAAAATTCTGGCCGACTACATACTGTTGTCGACGGCGGCGCGTTTTTTTAAACGGACCGATTTACTTCGTTCCTTTCCCTTGAGCCAGCTTTTTCACCTTCTGTACATCGCCGGCATCGGCTTGGCGGCCAACCTGGTGAAGGAGTATGAGTGGAAGGGCAGAAGGGTGAAATAATGGCGCCCGCCGGCCAAGGAGCGAGGACGGCGCTAACACTAACCACTACTACCCAATATCTATGATCAATCATCTCTTACAACTCAAGCCCGAAGTCGCATTAGCCTTACAAGAGGGGCGCCCGGTGGTCGCTTTGGAGTCGACCATTATTGCGCACGGCATGCCGTTTCCGCAAAATGTACAAACCGCCCTGCAATTGGAAAAAACGATTCGTCAAGTAGGGGTGGTTCCGGCTACGGTAGCCGTGATGGATGGCAAGCTGAGAGTAGGGCTGGAAAAGGCGGAAATCACCACGCTCGGTCAGTTGGGAGAAGAAGTCATCAAGACGAGTCGCCGGGATCTACCCATGGTCTTGGCCAGTGGGCAGTACGGGGCGACGACGGTTGCCGCCACCGTGATCGCCGCACGGATGGCGGGCATTTCCGTTTTTGCTACGGGCGGGATCGGTGGCGTTCACCGCGGCGCCCCCCGCTCTATGGATATTTCGGCTGACCTGCAGGAATTAGCCCATTCCAGGGTGGCGGTAGTCTGTGCGGGCGTCAAGGCCATTCTGGATATTGGCCTAACTCTCGAATATCTGGAAACCCAGGGGGTGCCGGTACTTGGATACCGCACGAAAGACTTTCCGGCCTTTTACACTCGCCGCAGCGGCTACCCGGTCGATTTCACTGTGGCATCGGTGATGGAACTGGCGCGGGTGCTCAAAATAAAGTGGCGGCTCGGCCTGAAAGGCGGAGTGGTCATCGCAAACCCCATCCCCGAGCGGTACCAAATGGACCATTTGGGCATTGATCAAGCCATCCAGCAGGCCCAGGAAGAGGCCGACGCCAAGGGCATCCGCGGAAAAGCCGTCACCCCCTACCTGCTGGCCCGCATCGAAAAGCTGACCAAAGGCGCCAGCCTGGAAGCCAATAGGCAATTGGTATTGAATAATGCGAAGCTGGCCGCGCAGGTGGCGAAGGGGTTTGCGCAAGTGGGCGCTAACGAGTAATGAAGCTTGAGGCCGAAGGGACGGGCGCTATTCCCCATTCCCATTAAACTCATTCGTAAAATGAAAAGCCACCTCCGGGTGGTTCTCCTGCGCCATCTTGAGGGCCCAGGCCGATTCGGCCAGGAAGACGAGCTGACCGTGGGTGTCGCGGGCAATGTCTTTGGCGCGGCGGCGGAGGAATTCTTTGAGAGCCTGCTCGTCCTCACAAAGGATCCAGCAGGC
>CAYWHT010000030.1:7594-15342 GCA_964458135.1 uncultured Saprospiraceae bacterium
GCCTTGTACAGGTTGATGGGCTCGTAGTTGCAGGAAGCGCCGTATTCGTGTTGGAGGCGGTATTGGATGACTTCGAATTGCAGGGCGCCGACGGTGCCGATGATGCGGCGGCCATTGCTTTCTTTGGTAAACAGCTGCGCGACCCCTTCGTCCATGAGTTGATCGAGGCCCTTGTTGAGCTGTTTGGACTTGAGGGGGTCGGCATTATTGACGTAACGGAACTGTTCGGGGGAAAAGCTGGGAATGCCTTTGAAGTGAAGCACTTCACCGGCGGTGACCGTATCTCAGATTTTGAAATTACCGGAATCGTAGAGGCCGATGACGTCGCCTGGGAAAGCCTCATCCACGATGGTTTTCTTAGAGGCCATAAAGGAGGTGGGGTTGGAGAATTTCATCTTCCGGTTTTGCCGAACGTGCAGGTAGTTGGTATTGCGTTCGAACCGGCCTGAGCAGATGCGGAGGAAGGCGATGCGGTCACGGTGCTTGGGGTCCATGTTGGCGTGGATCTTGAATACGAATCCGGCGAATTGCCCCTCCTGCGGTTTGACGGGGCGTTCTTCGGTCACCCGGGGCAGGGGGGTGGGGGCGATATCCACAAAGCAGTCCAGCAATTCCTTGACGCCGAAGTTGTTGATGGCGCTACCAAAAAAAACCGGCGAGATGGAGCTGTCGAGGTAGTCTTGTTTGTCAAAGGGCGGATAGACTTCTTCGATCATGGCCAGCTCTTCGCGCAGTTCGGCGGCGGCTTCTTCGCCGACATGTTCTTCGAGTTCCGGGCTGTCGAGCTCGGTGATTTGGATGATCTCTTCCTGATTTTCCTGTTTGCTATGGGGGCGGAAGAGGCTGAGCTTGTTTTCGTAAAGGTTGTATACGCCCTGGAAGCGTTGCCCCATGCCGATGGGCCAGCTTAGGGGGCGAACGGTGAGCCCCAGCTTTTGCTCAATTTCGTCGAGCAAGTCGAAACCATCTTTGCCTTCCCGGTCCAGCTTATTGATGAAGACGATAATGGGCGTTTTCCGCATGCGGCAAACATTGACCAGCTTTTCGGTTTGGGTTTCCACGCCCTTGGCGACGTCGATCACCACGATGACGCTGTCCACGGCGGTTAAGGTGCGGTAGGTGTCTTCGGCAAAGTCCTGGTGGCCGGGTGTATCGAGGATGTTGATTTTGAGATCGCGGTATTCGAAGGCCATTACGGAGGTAGCCACCGAGATGCCGCGCTGCCGTTCGATCTCCATAAAGTCGGAGGTGGCGCTGCGTTTGATCTTGTTGGATTTTACGGCGCCGGCCACCTGAATGGCGCCTCCGAAGAGGAGTAATTTTTCGGTAAGGGTGGTTTTTCCGGCGTCGGGATGGCTGATAATCCCGAAGGTTTTGCGCCGGTTTATTTGGTCGATTTTGCCCATGGCGTTCAAAAACTGAGTAATTTTAACTATGTTGCAGCGCTTTTGTCGATTAACAAAAGCTTCGCGTGTTTATTGCCAGCACGCAAAGATAAGGAATTCAGGGCAATATCGCCCTCGGAGACGAAGAAGCATCATCTATGGGGGAATATGGCCAATCGATCATTTATTTGACCGGTTTTTTAGTACTGACCGTTGCCTCGTTTAGGATTTCTCAACTTTTCGTACGGCTTAAGCTGCCGGTTATCACCGGCTTACTGGTTATTGGGATACTGATCGGTCCCTATGCATTAAACCTTATTGGGAGAGAAAAGATTCAGCATCTTTCCATTCTCAATGATTTTTCCCTGGCGTTTATTGCTTTTGCGGCGGGATCGGAGCTTTTTTTGCGGGAATTGCGCGACAGTTTTCGCAGCATCGCCTGGAATACTTTTGGTCAGCTTGGGATCACCTTTCTAATCAGTAGTTTAGCGATTTATTTTTTGGCCGATTATTTGCCGGTACTGCGGGAATTATCGGGAGGCAGCCGTTTGGCGGTGGCCATTTTAGCCGGTACGATTTTCGTTGCTCGTTCCCCTTCTTCGGCGATCGCTATCATCAACGAGATGCGGGCCAAGGGGCCGTTTGTGCGCACCGCCATGGGGGTGACGGTGGTCAAGGACGTACTGGTCATCATTCTCTTTGCGCTTTGCTTTTCCCTGGGTCAGAGTCTGATCAAGGAAGAAGCATTTAACCTGACGCTTTTCCTGGTATTGGGCGTAGAATTGTTGTTGGCCTTCCTGCTGGGCTACCTGCTGGGACGGTTGATGTCCTTTGTATTGGCTTCCGACGCCAATACAGCCATTAAGACCGGCGTATTGCTGGCGATGGGGCTGGGGGTCTATCTGTTTACGCACTGGTTCCGGGAGGAAAGCGCCCATCTGTTGTTCACCGAGTTGCACGTCGAACCGCTGTTGGCATGTATCGTCGGCAGTTTTTACGTGACGAATTATTCCCGCTACCGACCGGAATTTCAACAAATCATACACGATGTGGGGCCGGCGATTTACGCCATCTTTTTTACGTTGACGGGGGCTTCCATGTCGATTGATATTTTGTCGGAAGTCTGGCGGGTGGCGTTGTTCCTCTTTTTTATCCGGTTGGTGTCTATGATGCTGGGCGCCTATTTGGGGGGAACCATGGCCAATGACCCGCCCCTGCACAAGCGGGTGGGATGGATGCCCTACGTGACGCAGGCCGGGGTGGGGGTGGGCTTGGCTACGGAGGTGGCCGCCGAATTCCCGACTTGGGGCCCTACTTTCTACACCATCATTATTGCGGTTATCGTCATTAATCAACTGGTTGGCCCCCCCTTGTTTAAGTTGTCCATCAATTTGGTGGGGGAAGCCCACGGCCGGGCTGCCACTCCTGTCTTTGATGGTATTCGCGACGTCATTATTTTCGGTTTGGAGAACCAGTCCCTGGCGCTGGCGCGTAAGCTGAAAGAATCCAATTGGATGGTCAAAATTGCTGCTTTGGAATCCAAAACCAAGGAAGACTGGAATAATCCGCCGGATTTGGATGTGCAGTCGGTCAAAAATATTTCTCTGGAATCCCTGCAGGAACTGAAGGCCGACCGCGCCGACGCCATCGTGCTTATGATGTCGGATGAGGAAAATTATCGCTTATGCGAGCTTATCTACGAAAAAGTGGGCACCAAGGACCTCATCGTCCGGTTGAATGACCGCAGCAATTTTGAGCGTTTTTACGAATTGGGCGCCATTATCGTCGATCCTTCCACCGCCATTGTGAGCTTGCTGGATCACTGTGTGCGCTCTCCCAACGCAACTTCCCTGCTATTGGGCTACGTGGAGGGGCAGGATACCATTGATCTGGAAGTTATGGATCCCCGCCTGAACGGCATTTTGCTGCGTGAGCTGCGTTTGCCTTCCGATGTGATCGTGTTGTCGGTGCGCCGCAACGATAATTTGATCATTTCCCATGGGTACACCAAACTGTTGCTGGGTGACGTCGTTACGGTAGTGGGATCGGAAGAGAGCCTGCGTCAGATTTCCCTGCGCTTTAACGCTTAAAGTTCGCTGCCGCGAAAAGAGGTTATCCGGCAGAATTCGAGCCCCTTACTTAAAATCCGAAGCACGGGGACAAATCCTTATCTTTGAGCTCCTAAATTACTGGATTCGTCATGCTGGAATTGGCCGGTACCATTATTCTGGGAATTTTTGCGCAGTGGATCGCCTGGAGAATCCGCGTGCCCGCTATTTTGCCCCTGATCATTACCGGTTTGCTGGTCGGCCCGATTTCCAGTCTAATGACCGAAGACGGTACCAAGTTATTGCAGCCCATTTATAATGAAGCCACCGGAGAGGGTCTTTTTCCGGGGGAGTATTTGTTCTACTTTGTATCATTGGCCATCGGGATAATCCTTTTCGAGGGAGGTTTGACCCTGAAACGGCAGGAAATTTCGGGCACCGGGCCGATCATTTTCCGTTTGATCACGATTGGTCCCACGGTCACTTTCGTCGGTGCGGGCTTGGCGGCTCACTTCATCATGGCGTTGCCCTGGCCCATCGCCTTTTTATTTGCCGGATTAATTATCGTTACCGGTCCTACCGTCATCGCGCCTATTTTACAGAATGTGCCGCTTCACCGCAACGTAGCCACCCTGCTTAAATGGGAGGGCATACTTATCGATCCGATTGGCGCGCTCGTGGCCGTGTTGGTTTTTGAATTTATCCGCTCGGCGGAAGGGGGGCTCGGTTTCACTACGCACGCCCTGATCGCCTTCGGCCAGATTATACTGATCGGGTTGGCGCTGGGGGCCCTTGCGGCTTTTGCCTTGTACGAGCTCATCCGGCGCGACTTCATTCCCAACTACCTGCTGAATGTCTTTACGCTGGCTTTTGTGCTTGGGGTTTTTGTATTTGCCAATGTGATGGCGGAGGAATCCGGCCTGGTTTCCGTGGTGGTGATGGGCATGGTGTTAGGCAATCTGGACGTGCCTCGATTGCGGGACATTCTATCGTTCAAGGAATCCTTGAGTGTATTGCTGATTTCGATACTCTTTATCTTGCTGGCCGCCCATATTGAGCTGGCGGAATTGAGGTTGGTGTTTAGCGATTGGCGTACGGGGGCTTTGTTTGGTTTTGTAGCCTTAGTTTTGCGGCCGTTGAGTGTTTTTGCGAGTACGCGCAATTCCGGGCTGAACCTGCGCGAAAAGTTGTTCATTTCTTGGGTGGGCCCCCGGGGCATCGTTGCCGCCGGTATTGCTTCCCTTTTCGGATTGACTTTGACGCGCAACGGGGTGGAGGGCGCCGAGTACATCACGCCGCTCGTCTTTCTGATCGTGATGGGTACGGTGGCGCTGAACGCCGCTACGGCCCGGCCTATGGCCAGGTGGTTGGGCGTCATGCAAAAATCTTCCGAAGGTATTCTTTTTGTTGGCGCCAGCTACGCTTCCCGCATCCTCGCCAAATACCTCTACGATAATAACCGGCACGTGGTGATGATCGACAATAACAAAAGCAATGTCAACCGGGCGCGGAAGATGGGACTGGAGGCCTTCGTGGTAAATATTTACACCGACGACCTGGAAGATCATTTCGATTTGCTCGACATGGGCTACATGCTAGCCATGACTAGCAGCGCCGACGTCAATGCCTACGCCGTGCGGCGTTACGAACGCATCTTCGGCGAGAACGGCACGTTTCGGCTCATTACGCCCGAGGAAATGAAAAAAAATCAAGAAGACCTGCCCAAAGAACGTTTGATATCTTATTCGGAGGATTACCTCAACCTCAACGAAGTAGCCCGGGATTATCCCGAAATGCACGAAATCGCCATCGAATCAAGCGAACGACTCAAGACCGTAGTGGATCAATTGGCCGGGCGCCCTACTAGTATTCCTATCTTGATCAAAGATTCCGAAGGCCAATTCCAGATCATTCCGGCCGAACTCACCGAAATCGAAGCTAGTCCTCCCTTCCATCTGGTTTACCTCGGAGAAAAAATCGGCGAGGAAAAATTGGAAGCTACCCAGGAAGACGCCCTTTAGAACAAGGAGAAAGTGCGATTGGCGCCGGGAAATCAGCCGTTTAACTCATGGTCGTATCGGTTGGTGATAAGACTATTTTGACCGACATTAAAAAGGATACAATTTTTCCGAGCCTTAAAAGTAACAATTAATTTTATAAATTGTTCTTTAGTGACGAGCAATAGTAAAGCTATTACTCCTATCAAAAAACCTTAGTCATGCAAAACCGGCCATTCTCGGTTTAGAAATTAACAATTACAAGGTTACTCCAAAAGAGGATGATCCACCTGTTTTCCGGTAGAACCCATTGCGGGTTTAGTCTTTGAGTCGAAAATTGCAATTTGGAGGCCAACTACTAAACCCGCAATGGGTTCAATATTTACTTTTAGCTAAAGCGAGAATTGCTGGTTTACATACAATTCGTCATTAACTTTTTTATTTGTCAAAAGTCCGTAAATATGAAAAAATACTTTCAGCACCTTAGAAGTGACCTACCGGCAAGTATTGTGGTATTCTTTGTCGCAATTCCGCTTTGTTTGGGAATCGCACTAGCTAGTGGAGCACCTCTGTTTTCAGGTTTAATCGCCGGGATAGTTGGTGGTATCGTGGTAGGCGCCATCAGTGGTTCGCAAGTAGGCGTAAGTGGCCCTGCAGCTGGACTTACGGCGGTTGTATTGGCGGCCATTGCGAGCCTGGGGGGCTATCAGAATTTTCTTTTAGCCGTTGTATTAGGAGGCGTGATTCAAATCCTTTTCGGAGTCCTTAGAGCCGGGATTATTGGATACTATTTTCCTTCATCTGTTATTAAAGGTATGCTGACCGGCATAGGTATTATCATCATCCTTAAACAAATTCCACATTTCTTTGGCTATGACGCCGACCCCGAGGGGGACTTTGCTTTTTTCCAAGTCGACGGAGAAAACACTTTTTCAGAAATACTGACTTCTGTCAATCACATTAGCCTTGGGCCAACTCTTATCTCATTTATTGCGCTAGGTATCCTGATTTTATGGAATACGGTGCTATCCAAAAAAGCAAAGATTTTTGAATTGATACAAGGGCCTCTGGTCGCGGTAGTTATTGGTGTGGTCTTTTATAACATAGTCAAGGGCAGCGAGGTGTTAGGCTTTAATGCGGACCAACTGGTGAGCGTGCCGGTGCCAGATGACGCTGCATCTTTTTTAGGTCAATTTAGTTTTCCCAATTTCGGTGCGGTTACAAATCCAGAAATCTGGGTAGTTGCCTTTACTATTGCGCTAGTCGCTAGTTTGGAAACCCTCCTATGTGTGGAAGCCACCGACAAGTTAGATCCGGAAAAGAGAGTGACACCAACGAATAGAGAGCTCTTGGCCCAAGGCGTAGGAAACATGACTTCGGGCTTGATCGGAGGCCTTCCGGTAACTCAAGTCATTGTGCGAAGTTCTGCTAACATACAGTCCGGTGTAAAAACGAAAATGTCCGCCATTATTCACGGATTTTTGTTATTAATCTCCGTCATTCTTATTCCGCGCTTATTGAATATGATACCACTATCGGTACTAGCAGCTATTCTTTTCGTTGTTGGGTTTAAGTTGGCTAAACCTGCTCTTTTTAAAACGATGTATAAATTGGGCTGGAAGCAGTTCGCTCCTTTTATCGTTACCGTCGTAGGCATTGTATTTACAGATTTGCTTACCGGGCTTGCATTGGGGTTAGGGGTTGGAATCATCGTTGTACTGGTTAAGAGCTATCAGAATTCTCATTTCCTTCACATTGAAGGTGAAGATTTGGATGACAACACAATAAAAATGACCCTTGCGGAGCAGGTGACCTTTTTCAATAAAGGAGCCATCTTGAAGGAACTGGATAACCTGCCAGAAAACTCCTACCTTGAACTTGACGTTCGAAACACCCGATATTTGGACAATGATATTATTGAAATATTGGACGATTTCGCCCACAAAGCCGAACTGAGAAATATTACCATTAAACTCATTTCAGAAAGGGGGGTCGTTGAGAATCCACCAAGTTACTTGGATTTTTTCAGGCTTACGCCCAAAAAAGAATTGTATAAGACGTTAGAAGATACTCGAGACTAAGAGCTCGGTCTTTCGAGAAGCAAATAGCGTTGACCGCTACCGATCAATATCCTTTTGCGGCCGTCGTCAGTTGTATTGACTCACGAATTCTTACAGAAATCATTTTGATCAGGGGATAGGCGATATATTCAATGCCAGGGTTGCCGGAAATTTTGTCAATGAAGACATTTTGGGGAGTCTGGGATTTGCTTGTAAGCTGGCGGGCTCAAAACTCATCGTAATTATGGAGCATACCCC
>CAYWHT010000031.1:0-15305 GCA_964458135.1 uncultured Saprospiraceae bacterium
ACGGCCAGGAATGGCGCCGCGTAATAGATCAATTCATGCATAATCCGGGTTAGTGTAAGGATTGGGGAAAAGAGCGGGGAGCAGACAGGCTCCCCGCTTCAAATAATCAATTATACGCTCAAAAATTACGGCTACCGTCGGCTTGCACGGCGTAGCGAAACGTGTAGTGTCGCCCCGCCGGCCGCGTGGCCAGATCGGCAAACTCGGGCGTCGAGCTGTCCGGATTACCTTCGTAGTAGCTCAAGATCTCCACTTTGGCGTAGTTGCCCGCTCCGGTTTGGAGTACGATGACCTTTCCGGGAATGGGCAGCACCGCGTTGGGCGGGTTGCCGCCGCCGGTGTAAGTGTACCAGCCGTTGCCGGAACCGGTGGGGATGGCCAGGCTCTGTGCGCCATCGGTCTGGTAACCGTTTTCGGGCGCCGCTTGAACATCTTCAAAGATGCCGTCTACGATCATCGCGGCGCCCTGTCCCGGCCCCGAAACCCCGCCGTTGGTGAGGATGGTGGTGCCGGAAAAGGCCAAATCCCAGGTTACGGAATTGGAATCACTCTGGGGAACGATGCGTCCCTCCTCGAGATCATAAAAAGTGAAGCTAGGTGGATCGCCCCGTTCGGCATCCGGATTGGCCGGTACGTCCTCGGCCGTTCGTACTTCTGCTTCCAGGCGCATGGGCGCGTCCTCGTCTTCGCAGGCCAGGAGGCCAAAAAGCAGTGGAATGAACAGCAATAGAGCTAATGGTTGAAGTCGCATGGTTATCAAAGTTTTGTCTGATAAGGATTTGGAATAGTTTAAAAATCGATGCGAAAGCCGCCGTACCAGATCCTGCCCGGCAGGGTGGGCTCGAAATCGTTGGTGGTGTCCAGCAGGTTGTTGCCGCCGAATTCCAGGGTGAAGCGGTCGAATAACTGTTTGTTTACCGCCAGGTTGAGCAAAAGGTATCCATCGGCAAATTCCCGGTCAGCGTCGATGACGCCATTGCCGTTGAAGTCGCCGACGCCCCAGCGGCCGCGGTAGATGGCGCGCAGGGCGGCATCCAGCTTCCAGCGGTTGTTGAGGTAGAACAGCTTGGCGTTGCCGGAATGGCGCGACCGGTTGGGCAGGCCGCCGTAGTCGGCCATGGTGACTGCCGTGGTCCGGTTGGTGGCCGGATCGCGCCGGAAGACTTCCCCGTTTTGTATCCGCTCCACGGCTTCCTGATCGCGCGTGTCCAGGTATTGGTAGCCGCCCGATAGTTGAAGCGCTGGGGAAAGCTCGTAGGATAAGTTGACCGTGACTCCTTGCGTGATCACTTCATCGAAATTGAAATAGCTGAAGATGTTCTGCCCGTTGGTTCTGCGAGCTACGGGCGCCGTTTCGATCAGGTTGCTGATGTCGTTGCGAAAGGCGTTTAGCTCGGCGGTCCATTTCCGGGAGGGGGTCAGGCTGAGGCCGAAATTGTAGGCCAAAGAGGTTTCCGCCTCGATGGTCCCGAAGCCCGAGGGATCGATCAGGATACGGTCGATCTGTCCTTCTGCGGTGAGTTCTTCCAGTCGCCGGTCGAGTACTTCGGCGCCGACCACGGTATAGCCCACCACCGGATTGGTGAAATTGAGCAGCAGTTGCCGAAAATCGGGCGCCTTATACCCTCCGCCGAAGGAGCCTTCTACTTTTAACCAGTCGTTGAGGGTGTATCCGGCCGCTACTTTGGGGCTGAAGCGGCTGGCGTAGGCGCTGTGCGTATCGTAACGCCCGCCGGCGATGAGGTTGAAGCGCTTCCCGGGCGTCCACTGGTGTTGAAAAAAAACGTAGCCGGCCCGGAAGGCGTTGACGGCGTCGTAACGGGTCGCTTCCACCTCCTCGCGGGTATAGCCCAGCCCTGCCGTGGTGACGTGTTGTTGGCTAAAGCGGTGATCGTACTGCACTTCCGATCGCTGAAAGTGTTGGTCGAAGAAGCTTTCGTCGTAAGTCGATCCGTCTGCCCGGCGGGTGAGGTCGGTTTCGGTGCGGTAACCCGTGCGGTAATGCCGCAATTGCATTTGGCTGCCCCCGTCAAAGTCGATATTCAAAGTCGGCATCAGATTCCAATCGCGCCGCCGGCTATTGTCATCCACGCGAAAAGCTTCTTCCGCCCCCGTATTGACGTCCAGGCTATTTTGCTGATCCTCCGTGTAGTAACGGCCGTTCAGGCTGAAGCGAACCCGGTCGGAAAAGCGGTAGCTGAACTTGGGTTGCAGGGTGTACGCCTGGAAAGGCGGGGCGGTCAGGGAGGCTACGGCCGGATTGAGGTCGTAACCATCGGTGCGCAGTTGATTGACAAAGAGGTCGGCGGAAAAGCGCTCGCCCGCGTAGCCGGCATCGGCGCTGACATCCAGCGTGCCGAAAGAGCGGTAGCGGCTACGCAGGGAGGAGGTAAACCCCCGCTGGGGTTGCCGGGTGATGATATTGACCACGCCGGCCATTGCCTCACTACCGTAAAGGGAGGAAGAAGGACCCTGGATGATCTCCACCCGCTCGATATTATCTACTGCGAGGCGCGTGAGGTCAAGGGTGCCAGCCGTTCGGCCCACGACCGGCTCGCCGTCGATCAAAAAGAGAATATATTCCGAATTGAGTCCCTGCATCTGCAAACCGGTACCGTGGTCGGAAACGATCTGCAGCCCGGTTTGCTCCCGCAGCACCTCGTCCATGCGCAGGGCGCCGATGCGTTCGATCTGGGGCGCGGAGATCAGGCTGGCCGGCACCGGCAGTTCGCTGAGCTTGCGGTTGGTGCGGGTAGCGGTGACGACCACCTCTTGTAAATCACTGATTTCGGGGCGCAGTTGAACCTCCACCGCTTGCTCGGTGGGCGCCGTTACCGGAAGGGTTCGTTCCGCGTATCCCATAAAGGAAACGCGCAGCCGGTGCTTGCCCCTGGGCAATTGCAGGATAAAGCGGCCTTGGGCGTCAGTGGTCGTACCGGCGGGCTCGGTCCCTTCCGTCTGCACCGTGGCAAAAGGCAAGGGTTCGCCGGAAGGATTGGTTACCCGCCCCTGGACGGTCGACTGGCTCCAGGCCGGTAGCTGCGCTAAAAATATAAATAGGGTTAATAGGTGGTATTTCATGCTTGACCTTCTTTTTGGGAAGTCAGAGATAGCAGGAGCTCGTGCCAGCGGGGCGCCTGGGGCTGCCCGAACTTGCGCAGGCCGAAGAACTGAACGACGAGCCGCCCTTCGGCATCGTAGCATTCCAGCGACCGGACCGGGCCGTCTTTCGTGGGTTTTTCCACTACCCAGGCGGCCTGCAGCAGGTCCATCCGCAGGTGCATATTAAATTGCGGGTCGAGCACGTTGAGCCAGTGCTCCGGCCCGGAATGCCCTTCTCGCTCCAGCGGGCGAATATTCTTCACCACATCCTGGTGGATTTGCAGGTTGCCCCGGTTGCCGGCGAATACCATGATTGGCAGTCGCTCGCGGGCTACCGTTTCGAGCAGGGGCTGCAAGTCATTCGGGTCGACCGCTTGCGTAAATTGCCCCTCCGCCAGTTTCATAGCCTGGCGGCGGTGAATGCGGTGGCGACGCAGCAGTGGGAAGAAGTCGTGGGTGTCCTGGAGCTTTGCCCATTCCTCCAGAAAGTCATCGGCCTGGATGGCGCTCTCCGATTCATCCGGAGGATAGACGCTTACGGCTTGCTCGCGCGACTGGTCGGCCGCGCGGAAATCGGCGACGAGGCGGTCCAGGGCCTCGCGCTCGCTTTGGCGCAACAGATAGATTTTGGTGATGGCGCAACCTTCGTGGTCAAAGAATTGTAGGCTGGTCAACCGCCGCCCTTGCTTTTCCTGATCCACGTAGAAGGCGCTGTGCCAGGACTTCAAAAAGATGCGCGTTTCGATGGGGCCGGAAGCGAGCCCCATGTGGTGGTTGGCGCCCTTAAAGACGCGCACCTTTTCGAAGGGGCCTTTGTGCTCTAGTACGCAGGCATCGTTGCGGGTCAGGGACATGACGCGGCCCAGTTCGGGCAGGCGTTTCAGGATGGCTTCCCATTGGGGAGCGAGGCGTATGGCGGTATCGCCCACCTGCGTAGCCAGCAGCTGGGCTTCGCTGAGCCCCAGCATGTCGGCGGCGTTGCGGATGCGCAAGCCCGGTTGGGCCTCCCGTAAGCTGCTCCAGGCTGCCTGTATGCCCTCAGGCGAGGGATTGGTGTCGAGGGTTGTTTTGCTCATAACGGATTGGATTTAGGTACGTGTTGTTGGATTGGGTTTCCGGTGGCGCGGTTGCTACCGGGGTGATAATGGGTCCTTCGGCATCTTCGATCAGTCTGACCGGATGGCCGAAAGTGGATTCGATGATATCGGGATGCAGCACTTCCCGGCAGTCGCCGTAGGCCACCGTCTGTCCTTCTCGCAGGAAGAGGAGCTCGTCGGCGAAGCGGGCGGCCAGGTTGAGGTCGTGCAGGATGGCCAGCACGCCGATGTGACGCCGGCAAAGCTGTCGGATGAGGTGGAGCAAGGCGTATTGCTGCGCCAGGTCGAGGCTGGCCGTCGGCTCGTCGAGCAGCAGGTATTTGGGGTGTTCGGAGGCATCCCAGATCTGGCTGGCGACCCGGGCGGTCTGTACGCGCTGCTGCTCTCCGCCGGAGAGGGTGGCGTACAGCCGCTTGCGCATGGCGGACAGGCCGGTGAGCTCGAGCACCTCATCGATGATGCGCTTGTTGGCCTCGGGCCGCGCCCGGTGGGCGTAGCGCCCAATCTCGACGATCTGCTCGACGGTAAAGGGAAAATTGACCCGCGACTGCTGCGGCAATACGGCGCGCTGGAAGGAGAGCTCCCGGATGCCGTACTTCTTAACGGGGCGGCCGTTGAGCGTTACCTGCCCGTCGTATTTGCGCGTAGCGCCCGACAGGATGCCGAGCAGGGTGGATTTCCCCGCTCCGTTGGGGCCGACCACGGCGGTAAATTTTCCGGGTCGGATTTGCAGCGAGCAGGGCTGTAGAATCTGCCGACTGCCGATGCGCTTGGATATTTGATTGGCGCTAAGCATCATAACATTCCTCGTTTTTTGGAGATCATCAGTAGATAGATGAAAAAGGGAGCGCCGATGATGGCGGTGACCACGCCGATGGGCAACTCGGCCGGGAGCACGAGGGTGCGCGCGCCCATATCAGCCAGCACCAGCAGGGCCGCTCCGCCCAGGGCGGAACCGGGCAATACCAGATGGTGATCGGGATTGAGCCCCATGCGGATGATGTGCGGAACCACCAGCCCGACAAAGCCGATCATGCCCGTAAAAGATACACAGACGCCCACCGCCAGCGCGCTGAAGAATACGGCCAATTGCTTGACTCGCTCTACCGGCACCCCGGAGTGGAAAGCTTCCGATTCGCCCAGCGCCAGGGCGTTGAGCGGGCCGCCGAGGGAAAGCAGGCCGGCGAGGGAGAGGGTGGTTAGCGGAAGGAGTATTCGCAGCTTATCCCAGGTGGCGACGCTCAAATCGCCCAGCGTCCAGAAGGTATAGGAGCGCAGCTGGGCGTCGTCGGCGAAAAAAATCGAAAAGCCGATGACGGCGCCCGCCAGCGAGGTGATGGCCACCCCCGCCAGGATGAGGTAGGTGACCCGCGTTTGGCCGCCGTGGCGGCCTAGCCGCAGGGTGATGACCGTCGCCGCCAGTCCGCCCAAAAAAGCGAATACCGGCATCAGATACGGTTGCAGGAATTCCATCCCGGCGGGGGCGGCGCCCGCCAAAAAGATGATGACGATCACCGCGCCCAGGGCGGCGCCGCTGGAAACGCCGATAATGCCGGGCTCAACCAGGGGGTTGCGGAACAGCCCCTGCAAGACCGCCCCGCTAATGCCGAGCGCGCCGCCGATGAGCAGCGTGAAAAGCAGGCGGGGCAGGCGAATGTCAAAGAGGATGAGCTGGTGCATCTCCTCGGCCGGAGCGGATGTCAGACCGAGCCGGTAACCGGTGGCCTGCAGGACTTCTACCGGTGTGATGGGCACGGCGCCCACCCCCAGGGCGAGCACCGAAAGCAGGACCAGACCCGCTCCCATCAGGCTGAGGGGAAGGAGGTGGGCGCGTCGGCGCTGAAAGCTATGGACGGCTCGCTGCATCATGGCTGTGCTTTTGGATGGGTGAGGCGGAAGAGCTCGCCGGCGCCCCGGAAGATGCGCGGGCCCCAATTAGTGAGGAGCAGCCCGTTCATGGCGATGATGTGTTCTTTACGGCCGGCGGTTGTCTGTCGAACCCCCGTGATGTCGAGCGCCCCTTCGACGCCGCCGATGCTTTGCAGGCCCGAATCAAAAAAGAGGATATAGTCGGGATCGGCCAGGATGAGCGCTTCGGCATTGAGGGGCTTGAAGCCCTGGATATCGGGCACGGCATTGCGGCAGCCGGCCAACTCGAGGATGCCGCTAAAGGCGGAGTTGCTGCCGCCTACTTGCAGGTTGCCCTGCCCGCGGGCGTAGACGCATAATACTTTGGGGCGCCGCTCGCTGGTCTGCACCAAATCCCGCAGCGCTTTTTGTTCTTCCTGCATACGCCGGATCAGAGCCTCTCCCGCTTGGGAGCGATCGAGCGCCCTTGCAATTTGGCGGATGTTGTCTTGAGTATTGGCAAAGGTTCGCTTTTGCTGCAGCAACAGGGTGGCGCGGCCGGAGGCTTGCAGGCGCTGAACGACTTCGGCTTTGACGTAGCCTTGCTCCAGGATAACCAGGTCGGGGTTCTGGGCGAGGATCCCTTCCGCGTTGATATTGTTGCGGTAGCCGATGGAGGGCCGGTTCGTCAAGCTTTCCGGATATTGGCTGGTGCGATCGGTGGCAACGATGCGATCGCAAAAGCCCAGATCGCAAACGATTTCAGAAGCGGCGCTGCCCGCCGTGACGATGCGTTGTTGGGCCTGGGCGGAAGCTACCGCCAGGAGGCTGGCAATGAGGAGGAATAGTGTTCGTATCATTTATTTAGACTAATTAAATATAATGCAAAAATAGGGGGTCCCCGCGCAAGCGACAATGCCCAAGCTTGGGTATAAATTGGGAGGGGGTTGGGTAGTAGGGGTAGTACCAAATGTTGGGTAGTGCCCGAGGCGCTAACCATCTCTAAAGCCCCCACTTGCTACTTCATGAAAAGAGCCTCGGCGGGGGGCGTCCGGTTTATGGACCCCGGGCGCCAAGCCCGGGGTAAATAAGGCGATCAGCTATATAGATGGGCAGCCAGTTTGGCTTCGCAGTAGATGAATTCATGCATAATCCGGGCCAGGTGGAGCAATCCTCCGGTTCCTGGTGCATCCTCAAGAAAGGTTGCGCCTACGAACTATTACACGGTGTACTAAGTCAGCACCCACAAATTTTAGGTTGGTAGGCTATAAAGCATAAATTGTGGGAAAAGATCGGTAAATTAGGAGGCAACGAAATAATTATTTGATTTAACTTGATTTAAAATTGCGAGTTCTCTATTACAACGACCTTCATTACAAGCCGGTGGAGCGACAGTTTGGAAAAGTGGTGGATGCTTTGCGGCGGGGAGATTTTAAATCGGCCGATGTGAAGAAGATGCCGCAAACGGGGTATTACCGGGCGCGGCTGGACAAGGAAAACCGTTTGTTATTCAGTATTGGGGAATACCGGGGGGAGAAGTACCTGTTTTTGTTGGAAGTAATTCTTAACCACGCCTACGACAAATCTCGCTTTCTGGCCGGCGCCAGGGTTGACGAGAGCAAGCTGGAGCCGGCGCCGTCGGTGGATGCGGTGGAAGAGGAAGAGGTAGTGGACATGCCCTACGTCAACGAAAAGCAGCAGTATTTCCACGTATTGGATAAAATCTTGTCGTTCGATGAAGAGCAGGAAGCGGTTTTTCACGCTCCGCCGCCGGTGATCATTATCGGTTCGGCGGGCAGTGGCAAAACGGCCCTGACGCTGGAAAAGATCAAGCAGTTGCCCGGCAAGGTGTTGTACGTGACGCTTTCCTCCTTTTTGGTGGAGAATGCGCATGGCCTTTATTATTCGTTCGGTTACGACAATGACCGGCAGGAGATCGACTTCCATTCGTTTGCCGAATACCTCGGCGGGATTGATTTGCCGCAGGGCAAGGAATTGACCTTTCGCGATTTTGCCCGCTGGATTTGGCGCTATCAGCAAGCTTATAAAATTAAGGACGCCTATAAGGTGTTTGAGGAATTCAAAGGCGTGTTGACGGGCTCGGTCGTTGACCGGCCTTATCTTTCGCGGGAGGAGTATCTCGAGCTGGGCGTCCGCCAATCGGTTTTCGACCGCCGGGAGCGCGAGCAATTATACGAGCTGTTTGGGAAGTACCTGGAATTTCTCCGCGAGGGCCGCTTTTACGACAGCAACCTGGCCGCTTTCGAACGCCTTGATCAGGTGCAGCCGGCCTATGATTTTATAGTGGTGGATGAGGTGCAGGACATCACCAACGTGCAATTGTCGCTCATCCTGCGGTCGCTCCGGCAACCCCAGAACTTCATCCTTTGCGGTGACAGCAACCAGATTGTGCACCCCAATTTTTTCTCCTGGGCGAATGTCAAAACGCTTTTTTACAAGCAAAACCTACCGGGCCGGCTGACGCGCATCCTGTACGCCAATTACCGCAATACGCCCGAAGTCACCCACATCGCCAATCAGTTGCTGCGGGTGAAGAACGCCCGTTTTGGCTCCATCGATAAGGAAAGCACCTATCTGGTGCGCGCCACCTCCGCCAACCGGGGAGCGGTGGAATTTTATCAGGACAAGCCGAAAGTCAAAAAGGAATTGGACCGCCGCACCGGCAAATCGGCTCGGTTTGCGGTGCTGGTGATGCGCGACGAGGACAAGGCCGGCGCGCGCAAGTTTTTTAGCACGCCCCTCATCTTTAGCGTGCAGGAAGCCAAGGGGCTGGAGTACGAAAATATCATCCTCTACAACTTTATCACCGATAACGAGGCCGAATTCCGGGAGCTGTGCCGGGGAGTGGATCCCGCCGACCTGGAAGGCGAGCTGCAGTACGCCCGCGCCAAGCAAAAGGGCGACAAAACGCTGGACGAGTACAAGTTTTACATCAATTCGCTTTACGTGGCCATCACGCGGGCCGTTAAGAACCTGTACGTCATTGAAGGGGTGCGCAAACACGAGCTCCTGCAGCTGCTCGATTTGGTGGATTTTCAGCAACAAGTGCGGGTCGAAGACCAGAGCTCGTCGCGGGAAGAATGGCAGCGCGAGGCGCGGCGGCTGGAGATGCAGGGCAAACAGGAGCAGGCCGAAGACATTCGCAAGCAAATCCTGCAAACCGAAGAAGTGCCATGGGAAGTCATTACCGCCGACCGTTTCGAGGAACTCCGCGCCGAAGCGCTCGATCCGGAGCGCTACAATAAGAAAGCCAAAGATACGCTTTTCGAATACGCCCTGATCTATTACGAAGCCGACGTCTTTCCCCGTCTGATCGAGCTCAAATACCGCAAGGCGGAAAACTGGGAGCGCGACGGTTTCGGTCGCATCGAGCGCAAATTTCAACCCTTTTTCGGAGACAAGGTCAAGGAAGTGGAAGCGCAAGTGCGCAAGTACGGCCCCGACTTTCGCAATCCCTTCAACTTCACGCCCCTGATGATGGCGGCCCTGGGCGGCAGCCCGCAAATCATGGCGTACCTGCTGGAGCTGGGCGCCGATCCGCGCCTGATGGACAACCTGGGCCGGCAGGCCTTTCAGATTGCCCTGGCCAAGTCGTACCAGGACGAAGCCTACGCCCAGGACGTGCTCGCCAAGGTGTACGACCATTTGCAGCCCGAGAGCCTGCGCGTCAAATTCTACAATCGCCTCATCAAGCTCGGCAACCACCAGATGGAGTTCTTTATGCTCAACTTCATGATCGGTCTGCTGCGGGAAATAACCACGCAAAAGATAAGGCGCGACCTCCCCGGCTTTCAGGCGGGGGACGTCCTCGCCGCCGTCGAGCGCTATCCCGAGCAGATTATGCCCGCTTATCGCAAACGGCGCCAATACATTTCGGCCATCCTGGCCAAAAACGAACTGACGCGCCGCGATCCCTACAACCGGCAGCTTTTTCTGCGCATCCGCCGCGGCTACTACCTCCTCAATCCCCTGCTCGAAATCGAGTACGAGGGCGAATGGCGCAACATCTACGACCTCACCCGGGTCTCCCAACTGGAAAATTCCGATGACCCGCTGCAGCGGCGATTCGGAGAGCACCTCCGGAATTTGAGGACCACTTTTGAGGCGCAGTTGATGAAGAGTAAGTAGAGCATCTTTGAGTAGACCTTCTTGGTGGAGGATTGAAGGTTAGGGTTTTTAACCCTATCCTCACATCCCTGGCGGGGGAATAGTGAATGGTGCCCGTCCTCGTTCCCCGGCCGGGTGAAGATAGTGGATAATGGCAATGACGAGAAGACGGGGGCTACGCACTACCAATTTTTCCCGTATTTTTACCCCCAACCAAACCAACCCACCATGCGCTGGCAAAACCGGGAACGCAGCAGCAACGTCGATGACCGCCGCCGTCGACGGGCGCGAAGAGTAGGCGGCAGTGTCGGTATCGGCACCATCCTCATTGCGGTCGTGGCCCTTCTATTTGGGGAAGACCCGCAACGCATTCTGGAAAGCCTGCAGGGCGGTCAGGCGCCCGGGACCACTACCACCGCTCCGGCCCCTTCTGCGGAAGAAGACCAATTGGCGGAATTCGTGAAAGTGGTGTTGAAGGATACGGAAGACGTCTGGAACCGCCTCTTTCGCGAGGAGTTGGGGCAGGCGTACCGCGAGCCCGTGCTCGTACTCTACAGTGACGCCGTTCGCTCCGCCTGCGGGTTTGCGCAAGCCGCCACCGGCCCCTTTTACTGCCCGGCCGACCAGAAGATCTATATTGACCTCAGTTTTTACCAGGAACTGAAGACGCGCTTTCGCGCCCCGGGCGATTTCGCCATGGCCTACATCGTAGCGCACGAGACGGCGCATCACGTGCAAAACCTTCTCGGCATAACCCGCCAGGTATCCCAGCAACAAAGACGCGTCTCCAAAGTGGACGCCAATAAGCTTTCCGTGCGATTGGAACTGCAGGCCGACTTCCTGGCCGGCGTCTGGGCCCACCACGCCCAGCGCACCAAACAGATCCTCGAAGAAGGCGATATCGAAGAGGCCTTGCGCGCCGCCGCGGCGGTGGGCGATGACCGCATCCAGAAGCAATCCCGCGGCTACATCGTGCCCGACGCCTTTACCCACGGCACCTCCGAGCAACGGATGCGGTGGTTCGCAAAGGGACTCAAGACGGGAGATCTTTCGCAGGGGGATACGTTTGCGGCGGAGTCCCTGTAATGCGAGCTCCAGCGCCGCAATCCGATTCGCACTTTTACCCGGCCGACGCAGGAGGACGGATTTATCCGATTCATTGACTTTTCGAAGCGCATTCACCATTCGACGGAAGTCAATAGCTTTCTCGAGTCGGGTTATTTTTCGGGAGGTATAACAACATTTCGATACGCTGCGGATCCTGTATCGTCGTTAACGATAATTTTGGATTCAGCAGGCGGCACAACCCAAAATTTTACCGTTTTTTCTCCGCTCTTCGCCACTTCTCCGGCGCTGCCGGCTGCCCTTCCAACAATTCCGGCGCCGCCGGCAACAATTCCATCGCTTTCTCTACCGCCCGCTCCAACTGGGGATCGCGGCCATTCATTACGGCTGCCGGTTCCTGGATGACTTCGATATCGGGGGCGACGCCCTCACCTTCCACGGCCCATTCCCCATCCGCGTCGATGAAGCCGCCGCGGGGGGCGATCATGTAGCCGTCGTCGATAAAACGGGGCGTGTCCCAGGTACCGACGAGGCCGCCCCAGGTGCGGGTGCCGACTAAGGGCCCCAGTTCGGCTTCGCGGAACATGTAGGGCAGCAGGTCGCCGCCCGAGCCCGCGCGCTCGTTGATGATCATGACCTTGGGGCCGAAGATGCCCGCCATGGGGGTGGTCCAGGGTTTGCGGTCGTTGGCTTTGCTGTTGAAATAGCCGAAGAGCCGGCGGCTCATGATGTCGATCATGTAGTCGGCCGCGGAGCCGCCGCCGTTGTTGCGCTCGTCGATGACCAGGCCGCGCTTGTCCTGTTGCGAGAAGTAGTAGCGGTTGAAGTACTCGAAGCCCGCGCCGCCGGTGTTGGGTACGTAGACGTAGGCGAGCTGCCCGTCGGATAGCTCTTCCACCTTGCGGCGGTTGCCTTCGATCCAGTCGAATCGGCGTAGCGCGCTTTCGTTACTGATGGGCTCTACGGTGATGAGGTGGGCGCCTTCCTCGCCGGGTTGGTCATTGATCAGCAGCTCGGTGGGGCGGCCCGTGGTGGCTTCGAAGAGGCGGTAGGGGTTGGTGGGCGCTTCCAGGGGTTCGCCGTTGACGGCCAGGATGTAATCGCCCTGCTCCACGTCGAGGCCGGGAACGGCCAGCGGGGCTTCTAGGCCGGGGTTCCAGCTCTCGCCGGTGTAGATCTTGGCGATGCGGTAGCGGCCGTTGGCTTCCTCGAGATCGGCGCCGAGGAGGCCGAGGGGGACGTCCTCTACATCCGGATAGTCGCCCCCGCCGGTGTAGGAATGGCCTACGGAGATCTCCCCGCTGACGATATCCATGACGTAGGTGAGTTCCGAGCGGTGCCGCACGTGGTCGATCCAGGGGCGGTACCACTCGTAGATGGTGTCCCAGGGCGCGCCGTGCTGGTTGTCGACGTAGAGGTAGTCGCGCATGAAGCGCCAGCCTTCGCGAAAGATCTGGGCGTACTCCTGGCGGGGGTCGATCTTTTTGCGGATGTCGATCTTTAGACTGCCCTCGCCTACCTTCTGGCTTTCTCCGCCGGTGCCGACGATGCCCCAGGTGCTGCCGCTGCGGTAGAGCAGCTGCTTGCGATCCATGGAAGTGACGGCGGCGTTGACGGGCTTCATAAATTCGCTCAGCTCGCGCTTGTCGAGCTCGTACTTGTGCAGGGTTAGCCCCGGCTGGTTGGGCACGCTCTCCATGATGAAGACGCTGTTTTCGGGGCCGTCGGCCAGCGCCACGAAGTTGCGCTCCGGCACGCCCTCGATGGCGATGATGCGCCGGCGGATGTTGTCGAGATCGATGTTGACGGTCACCGAATCGCCGTTTTCCTTTGCTTCTTCCGCTTCCGCGTCCGGATCGGGCTCCTCGTCGCTGCGCACCATGAGGGGCGAGGGCGTTTCGTCGTCGAGCAGGATGGCGTAGAGGCTGCGGTTGACGTCGGGATCGTAGGAGCTCATATCCAGCCAGCCGGTGTTGAGGCCGTAATCGGTGCTGGCGAGGAAGTAGAGGTATTTGCCGGTGGCGTCCCAGGAAGGGGTGAGGGCGTCGGCCATATCGTCGGTGAGCTGGTGGGTTTTGCCGGCTTCCAGGCTGTAGGCCATGATGGTTTTGAAGTGGTTCTCCTGCTGGCGCGCGTAGGCGATCCACTTGCTGTCGGGCGACCATACCGGCTGCATTTCGCGGTTGGGGTGGGCGTAGCGGTCGGTATCCACTTTGACGGCCTCTCCCGATTCCACATCCAGGTACCAGAGGTTATAATCGGTGTCGGTATAGGCAATGTACTGCCCGTCGGGCGACCATACCGGATCGTAGTAGAAGGTCGGGTTGGGGAGTTCGATGGAGCGCGGTTCCTCCAGTCCCTTTTGATCGGCGATCATTAGCGTGTACTCCCCCGTAGCGTCGCTAAACCAGGCGATCTGCTGCCCGTCGGGCGACCATACCGGGTGGCGGTCGGCCGCATTCGAGGAGTTGGTGATGGCGCGCCAACTGCCGTGCTCTTTGGGGACGGTGAAGATATCGCCCCGGTATTGGAAGAGCGCGCGCTGGCCGGTGGCCGAGATTTGGGGGTTGTCCAGCTGGTTGGCGGAGATTTCCTCCCAGCGGGGCCGGGCCCAGTTGAGGTCGGCCTGCACGGTGATATCCACCCGCACACTATTGCCCGTAGCGGGATCGAGGCGGTGGAGGTAGCCGCCCTGTTCGTAGACGAGGGCGTCTTCGCAGGCATCGAGGCTTTTGACGTCGAATTGGGTGTGGGTGGTGATCTGTTCCAGGGTTTCGGTGGCGGGGTCGAACGACCAGATATTCATGCTGTAGTCGCGTTCGGAGAGGAAGTAGACCTTGCCGTCGTGCCAGACCGGGTCGAGGTGGCGCTCGTCGGTGGGTTGTGGGGTGCGTTGGAGGGAGCGGTCCTCCAGATTGACGATCCAGATCGGCATGGCCTGGCCGCCGCGGTAGTTGCGCCATTCGGGGTCCCAGAAGGTGATGGGCGTGTAGGCGAGGTATTGGCCATCGGGCGAGAGCTCGCCGAAGGCGGCGCGGGGTACGGGCAGCGCTTCGGGCAGTCCGCCGTCGATGGAAACCGCGTACAGCTTATTCGACTGGGTCGGCACCCCCTCGCGTCCCGAGCGGAAAATGACCGATTGGCCGTCGGGCGTCCATCCCTGGGCCACATCCGAATACGGGTGCCAGGTGAGGCGCTGCGGCTGCCCCCCGCTGACGGGGACGGTATACACATCCGTATTGCCGTCGTACTGGGCGGTAAAGGCGATGGTTTGGCCGTCGGGGGAGAAGTGGGGCGATTGTTCGGCCCCCCGGGCGGAGGTGAGGCGGGTGGCGTTTCCGCCGTCGCGGTCGGCTAGCCAGAGGTCGTTGGCGTAGACGAAGGCGATGTGGTCCTGGCTGATGGTGGGTTCTCGGAGGAGGCGGGTTTGGGCGGTGAGGGTTGTGGTTAGGAATAGAGCGATGATGGTGGTTAGGAAAGCAATTGGGCGCATACGGTTGAGTTAGGTTTTGGTTGTTGGAAAAGTGGACTGGGAATTTAGGGAAAATGTGGGATTTTTACGTATCGGAATATCTGGTCTTTTTTTAACGTTGGATTTCAAGTGGGATAGTAAATAACCAAGTTGCTTGCACTAAAGCAAAATAATCAGTAGTTTGAGGCGGTAAGTGCGAAAATCCCCTATTTCGCACGAATGACAAACGTTACCCCAATTGCCTTTTTCGATGGATTCCTATCCCACTCAATATGCCGGAAATTCCTATTTCACGCTTCTTACGGAAGGCCCGCCCGTTTCGGTAGTCACGGACGCCGGCGGGGAGGAGATTCGGGTTGAGCTGCATCCGGAGAAGGCGGGCTGGCTGCGGTTGCATTTGCCGTGGGCGTTGGTATCCCGGTATTTGGCCACGGTAAAGAACATTCACGGTCGAAGGTGGGATCCAAAGGAGAAGGTGTGGGAGGTGCCGTATACGCGTTGGACGTTGCGGTATTTGGAGCGGTATTTGGGGGAGGTGGTTCACTTTACCTTTAGTCGGGACGAGCATTTGCCCGGGCGGATGCAGGAAGGAA